>JAPKEK010000193.1 GCA_028822125.1 Pseudomonadales bacterium
GACGGTTCATCAAGCACCAGTCGCTGATTCTGACACAAGTGATTACCGCTGCTTTATCCGGATAATTCCGCTGGTGCGTACTCCGGGGCTACAGAAATTTCGAGCCGGGGTTGAAACCGGCGCCGGTCATTTCTTGGATGATGGCTCTCCCGAACAGAAAGCATTGGAACTGCACCAAGCCCAGAAACGTGGTTCGGGGGACGTGTGAACCGCCGCAGTGGATGCGATTGCCAGCCAATTAGGATAAGGTGCTGCGATTGATACTTGAAAATAGGAGCTAACATGAAAGTCGATAATCATTTAACCCCGAATTGGCGGAAAATACCCCAGCATGTTAAGGCGCTTGAAGCCGACGGATATGACGGTGTTGGTACGGCTGAGATGAATCATGATCCGTTTTTCCCTTTGCTGCTGGCAGCCGAGCATAGTGAGAACATCGAACTGCATACGGGTATTGCCGTTGCTTTTGCACGGTCACCAATGATTTTAGCGAACCTTGGGCATGATCTGAATGCCTATTCTAAAGGCCGTTTTACGATGGGGCTGGGATCTCAGATACGGGCGCATATAACCAAGCGTTTCAGTATGCCCTGGGGTGCCCCAGCGGCGCAGATGAAAGAGCTGATACAAGCGATGCGAGCGATCTGGGCGAATTGGTACGACGGTGAGCCTCTCAGGTTTGATGGCAAGTATTACAGTCATACGTTGATGACACCGGCGTTCGCACCTCAGGACAAAGAGTATGGTGCGCCTAAGGTCATATTGGCCGCAGTGGGTCCAATCATGACGGAAATTGCAGCTGAGGTTGCTGATGGTTTGATTATTCACCCATTCAGCAATGAAAAATACATTCGTGAGGTTACCTTGCCTGCTGTTGAACGTGGACTGGCTAAATCAGGTCATTCGAGGGAGAATTTTGAGATTACTTACAGTCCTTTTATTGTATCGGGGCAGGATGAAAGCGCATTTGACGCGGAAAAAGCAGCCGCCAGGGCGAGGATATCTTTCTACGCGTCAACCCCCGCTTACAAGGGTGTATTGGGTGTTCATGGCTGGGGAGACCTGCAGCCGGAATTAAATACCATGTCTAAGCAGGGACTCTGGCAGGACATGGCCGGGTTGATTACAGATGATATGCTGAATGCTTTTGGCGTGATGGGTGAGCCTGGAATGGTAGTTGGCGAAATGAAAAAGCGTTATGGAGACTTTACCGACCGTACCGGCGGGTCGTTTGGCTTTGTGAATTCTAAGCAGCGGCTGGACATGGTCGCTGAATTACGCAGCGCCTGAATACTGTTTCAGCAATGGCAATACCTAAGAGTGTGGTTTTTGATTCAGGCAAGCTTAGAATTCTGGATCAGACCCTGCTTCCGGACAGAGAAGTCTATCTGGAATGTACGGCAGTGGAGCATGTTGTCAGGGCGATAAGCAATCTTTCGGTGCGAGGCGCGCCGGCCATTGGCATTGCAGCCGCCTATGGCTTGATTCTGGGCCTGGAACATTCGAGCACTGATTCAACGGGTTTGCAGCAGGAAATGCGAGACCGTGCTGCTCGCCTCAAAGCAACTCGACCCACAGCAGTAAATTTATGCTGGGCAGTTGATCGAATGCTGGTTGTGGCGGAACGCTTCCATGACCAAAACGCCGACACATCCGTGCCTGAAGAGGACCGTTATGGCGCTCGGCTGGCAAGAGCCTTACGGCAAGCGGCTGATTCTATTTTTGAGGAGGATAGACAAGCCTGTCGATTGATTGGTGAAAATGGTAGCCATCTGATCCGGCAGCACCCACGGGTATTGACTCACTGTAATGCAGGATCATTGGCCGTGTCTGAGTTGGGGACCGCCCTGGCTCCCATATACCTTGCTCACCAACAGGGTGTTCCAGTGCATGTCTATGTCGATGAAACAAGACCACTGTTACAGGGTTCCCGATTGACCGCTTTTGAGTTGGGCCGCCAGGGTGTTGATTGCACTTTAATTTCAGACAATATGGCTGCACATGTTATGTCGTTAGGGCAAGTGGACCTGGTGATTGTAGGTGCTGATCGAGTTGCCGCTAATGGTGATACGGCCAATAAAATCGGCACGTTGAATCTGGCCATTCTGTGTGACCACTTTAATATCCCTTTTTACGTCGCTTGTCCCTGTTCAACTGTCGATCTGGGCACTGACACAGGTTCTCAGATTGAGATTGAAGAACGTGCCCCGGAAGAGGTTAGGCAGGTCCTGGGCAGGCCGAGTGCACCGGCTGACGTTGCCGTGTTTAACCCTGCCTTTGATGTAACACCTGCGGGTTTGATTACCGGGCTGATCACTGAGAAGGGTATTATTAAGGGACCCAATGCTGAGAATTTAAGGCTTTTTGATACGTCCTGTGACTAGCTTCTGTTGTGACCAAGCCGTTGTCAGGAAAAACAGTCATTATCAGAAGACGCGGATTTAGGTGATTACTGTAAGCGTAACGAAATTGATCGTTTTACGGGCCTGGCTTGATACTAGTTGCTGGGTAAAATGCAGGTGATAAGTTATTGTCTGCCACAGGATGAACAGGGGAAACAGATGAGTTTTCTACGTTTGCGATTCGGCTAGATGGGCAAAGACCGTTGTTTACCTGGCATTAGAGCAGATAAAAGGCATTTGATCATAAAAATTTGCTGGATTATTGCTGGCGGTCTTGTATTTGCCTGCTTTAAAGTTCAACAATAGGGTACTTCATTTTGGAGGGGGATTAATGGCTGATAACAAACCTATACTCATTGCACTGGGTATTGCGCTGATCGTACTGATAGGGGCTTTGGTTTATTATTTTTCGAGTCCTCAGGTTGAACCGGTTGTTGAAGCTACGCAGATTTCGATTCCCGAACCTGAATCCGTTGCAGTTTTACCGGAACCAGAACCGGAACCCGAACCGGCACCCCTGCTAGTGGCCGAGCCAGAACCACTGCCTGAGGCGCCATTGGCCGTTATTGAAGAGCAAGAGCCCGCCGAGCCCGATTTTGTCCTGCCATTGCTTAATGGCAGTGATGCGTTAATTCGAGATGGCCTGATTAGCTTGAGTCGACACGAAGGCATCAATAGGTGGGTATCTGTTAGCCAACTGATCCGTAAATTTGTTGGTTTTACCAATGCTGTTGCCAATGGTGAGGTGGTGAAGGAACCTCTGCAGGTACTGGGTCCTATCGGCTCGTTTAAAGCACTTAAGCTCAATAATGATCGGTATTTAATGGATCGTGGAAGCTTTGAAAGGTATTCGATGTTTGTTGAGATTTTTGTTTCCTTGGACAGTCAGCGGGTGGCCGAGCTGTATGTTTTGATCCTGCCGTTGCTGGAACAGGCTTACACAGAATTGGGTAACGATGACGGTAGTTTCAACGCAGTCTTGTTTAAAGCCGTTGGTCGATTACTGGAGACGCCTGTGGTAGAAGGTGATATAGGCTTGGTTCGGCCAGTGGTTATGTATCATTATACCGATCCAACCCTTGAGGCGCTGAGCCCTGCACAGAAGCAACTGGTTAGGATGGGCCCTGTTAATACTCGTCGGTTACAATCCAAAATGAGCGACATCGCAGGCCAGCTTAGAAAGATCCTGGACTAGTCTCTGCTTACAATGATGAAACCGCTGAGTCATATTAAGGTTCTCGATCTAACCTTGGCCAGGGCCGGTCCAACAGCGGTAAGACTTCTGGCTGACTGGGGTGCCAAGGTTACCCGCATTGAGCCTCCAGCGAAGACCGAAGCTGGTGATATAGGCGGGGCACGGCATTCACCGGATGCTCAGAACCTGCATAGAAATAAACGCGGCATGTGCCTGAATCTCAAACATCCCCAGGGACTGGCTGTGTTTCTAAGGCTGGTTGCCCAGGCAGATGTCGTTGTTGAAAACTTCCGTCGCGATGTCAAACACCGACTTAAAATCGATTATGAGTCGTTAAAGAAAGTTAACCCCCGATTGATTTACGGCAGCATCTCAGGCTTTGGGCAGACTGGTCCGTACAGTGAGCGACCAGGTGTTGACCAGATCGTGCAGGGTACCAGTGGTCTGATGAGTATTACCGGCGATGCTGAAGGAGAACCGACCAGGGTCGGTATTGCTATCAGTGATACTTCTGCCGGTATGTTTTTAGGGCAAGGTATCCTGCTGGCATTGATTGCGCGAGAGCAGACCGGTGAGGGCCAATGGGTGCATACAAGCTTGTTGGAATCGATGCTTTGTAAGCTCGATTTTCAGGGCGCAAGATATACTATGTCTGGAGAGGTACCGGCGCGTGCCGGTAATCATCATCCCACTAATTCGCCCATGGGTGTTTTTCAAGGCAAAGATGGCAAAGTCAACCTGGCTGCCAGCAGCAACAAGATGTTCACCAATCTCTGTAGGGTAATTAAAGCGGAAGAATTATTGCAGGATAAGCGCTTTTTGAGAGCATCGGGGCGCATTAAACATCGCGCCGAACTGACCGAGGAAATAAATCGCAAGACCTGCCGGTTAACGGTAACAGAACTGGTCAGGGAATTGAATGAAGCAGGTTGTCCGTGTGGTCCCATTTATGATGTAGGGCAAGCTTTCGAAGATGAACAGGCTCAGTGGCTTAGAATGACCCGTACTGCAACGCATCCTGTCCTTGGGGACATAGACCTTATTCGCTCTCCTATTAACTTTTCGGGATCAGAATATGAGTCCTCTTTTGCACTGCCTGCACCAGAATTAGGCGAACATACGGACGAAATATTAGCGGAATTGGGCACGACAGCAGACGAGATATCTGCGTTAAGGGATGCAAAGGTAATCTAATAATTTAATTTCAGGTGATTCAGGTGGAACTAGATACAACCAAAATGATCGCGGAGACCCGAGATGGCATCGGGTGGGTCACCTTTAATAATCCTCGGCGCCGCAACGCGATATCTCTGGAAATGTGGCAGGGCCTGGGCGTTATCCTTGAAGCTTTTCAGCATGACGAAGCCGTTCGTGTGGTGGTGATGAAAGGAGCCGGTGGTAAAGCATTCGTATCCGGGGCCGATATCTCTGAGTTTGATGCACACAGGGGTAACGCAGAACAGAAACTTGAATACGCGAAGGTAGCAGCGCATGGGAATCGCTGGTTGAACAAACTGGATAAACCGTTGATAGCAATGATTCAGGGATATTGCATCGGTGGTGGCCTGGCAACCGCACTGAGCGCTGATATCAGGTTCGCCACGCCAGACTCCACCTTCGCTATTCCTGCAGCAAGGCTTGGTTTAGGCTATGAATATGCTGGACTCAGTGTGCTCTCCAGCATAGTGGGGCCTTCTCGAGCCAAAGATATTATGATGTCGGCACGTTTCCTGGATTCGAAGGAAGCATTACAGATGGGTTTGATTAACTTTGTGGTGGAAAGCCACGAATTAGAAGTTGCCGTCTCAGCTTATGCCCAGCGTATTTCGGGCAATGCGCCGCTGACCGTTAAGGCCGCAAAAGCGGCTATCAATGAAGTCGTAAAGGATGAGTCCAGCAGAGAACTGGATAAGATCAGTCAGATGATTGATGCGTGTTTTAACAGCGAGGACTACGTGGAAGGACGCAAGGCTTTCATGGCTAAGCGCACGCCTGAATTCAAAGGCCGATAGACCATTGTTCAGCCGATCGTCGCTAGTAACAAATAGCCCTAAATTAACGTTCTCGAAG
>JAPKEK010000194.1 GCA_028822125.1 Pseudomonadales bacterium
TGCATTACACCGCCTGAGAAAATAAATGAAGCGAGAATCGATACCTATGGTGATCACAGAATGGCTATGTGTTTCTCTCTGGCGTCGTTAAGCGGCGTCCCCGTGACGATCAACGATCCTGAATGTACCGCCAAGACCTTTCCCGATTACTTCGACGTATTAGCGAGTATCAGCAACCAATCGCGTCGATGACTTGAGCCTGCCGGCGGCGTCAAGATCCAACCCAGTTAACACGGCTCCTGACATAAACGCTAAAATTTCAGGGCAGGCGGTCGTAAACACCCTGAATACTAAAGACTCGATCAGGGCAGTAGATGACTGACCGCATCCCTTTCTTCCAATAACTCCGCTTCTGTGTCGGTCATTCGTGACCTTGAAAAAGGATTAATCTGCAAACCCTCAACAATCTTCCAGTCTCCATCACTGCAGATACACGGATAAGAGTAGATCAAACCTTGTGCAATCCCGTAACTACCATCGGAGCAGACACCCATACTGACAATCTGCTGGGAGCTTCCCCTGACCCAGTCTCGCATATGCTCAATGGCCGCATTAGCAGCAGATGCCGCACTGGACAAGCCTCTGGCCTCAATGATGGTCGCACCCCTTTGCTGCACCGTGGGAATAAAATTGTCTTCGATCCAACCTTGCTCAACCAGATCACTGGCCATGGTGCCGGCAACCTGGGCGTTAAATATATCCGGGTATTGGGTCGCAGAATGATTACCCCAGATAGCCAAACCTGCAATGTCATTGATAGATGTTCCGGTCTTCTGCGCCAGTTGGGTCTTGGCCCGATTATGATCCAGCCGTGTCATGGCCGTGAACTGTCGAGGATCCAGGTCAGGCGCGTTTCGCTGCGCTATTAAACAATTGGTATTAGCCGGGTTACCAACAACTAGCACTTTCACTGAACCTGCAGCATGATCGTTAAGGGCCTTACCCTGTACCGAAAATATCTGTGCGTTCGCTTCCAGCAGATCCTTCCTTTCCATACCCGGGCCCCTTGGCCTGGACCCGACCAGAAGGGCAAAATTCACGCCTGCAAACGCAGTATCCGGGTCATCTGTTGCGACAATGCCTTGAACCAGCGGAAATGCGCAATCCTCTAACTCCATGACGACCCCGGCTAATGTGCCCATTGCTGGCGGGATTTCCAGCAGTTGCAAAATGATGGGCTGATCTTCTCCCAGCATCTGACCCGAGGCAATCCTGAAAAGAAGCGAGTAACTGATCTGGCCAGCGGCGCCTGTAACAGCTACTCTTAAGGGTGATTTCATAAAAACTCCTGTTTGCGACTTGCTGTATTCGTTTCCACTTGCGGTATTCGTTTACACCTGCGCTATTCGTTTACACCTGCGCTATTCGTTTACAATAGTCTATTCGACTAGCGTAATTTCCCAATTACCCAACTAAGGTGATTTCCCGCGGCGAGTATAACACCCTTTTAACGAAGCAGCGTCTCTGCCTAGGGTAATTCAACTCAAAAGGCTTTGGAATTAAAGCAGGCGTGTAATCCCCGTATCAAAGCGCATCTGCAAGGCAGCTAAAAAAATTTAAGACTTGCCTGGGTAATTTCACAAAGTGGGCTAACAAATCGCCATAGTTTTAATTTCCAGTTTATCTCCATTGTCTTGTTTTAGAAATTAATTGTTTAAATTTCAATGACTTATTATAAATATGGCACCTTTCAAAGACCCAGCTACTTGACTTTATAGCCGTGAATGTTAACGTCATCGACCCGTTTTTGTATTCCGCTATCAGGCAGCGAGCGGTACTCTGTAAAAAGCGATAATTGCTCTGCACTGGCTATAATCAGTCGCGCCACTGGCACACTGAACAGCACTGGCGTACCGGTAACTCATAAGAATGGATATAGTAATGAGACTGGACTCAAAAACCGGGCTTCCAGACCCAATTGGTTTGTATCATCCTAATCAGGAAAAAGATGCCTGTGGCGTAGGCTTTGTCGCCCATATTAAAGGCCAGGCCAGTCACCAGATTATGCTCGACGCCTATAAGGTAAACAGCAGAATGGATCATCGTGGTGGCTGCGGCTTTGAAGAAAACACCGGTGATGGCGCTGGTATTCTTACTGCCATACCTCAGGCTTTCTTTAAAGAGGTGACATCAGATCTGGGTTTCTTACTTCCGCCACCAGGACAGTACGCAGTTGGCAACATTTTTCTTCCTACCGATGAAAGCCAACGCAATAATTGCAAACAAACCATCGAATCACTGGCTCACGAGGAAGGTTTAACGGTACTGGGCTGGCGTACCGTACCGATCGAGCCTGATGCTGCTGATGTAGGACCTGCTGCCATCGATGCCATGCCCGCAATTGAGCAATGTTTTGTCAACCAACAGTCAATTTCGGACGAGGCGGGCTTTGAACGGGCGCTCTTTGTATTCAGGAAACGTTTTACTCAGGCTCTGAGATCCCGCGAAACTCTCAGCCAGGCTCATCTGGTATACGCCTGCAGCCTATCGCCGAGAGTCATTGTCTACAAGGGTATGCTGACACCGGGCCAGCTTTTCCCTTTCTATCCAGACCTGCTCAATGAAAACTACACCACGCATCTGGCGATGGTGCATTCGCGATTCAGTACTAACACCTTTCCTTCCTGGGATCGCGCCCAGCCGAATCGATTCATGAGCCATAACGGCGAAATCAACACCCTGATGGGTAACAAAAACTGGATGACCGCCCGCGAAGGCGTCGTGAAGTCGCCGTTATTCGGTGAAAATATTTCCAAAATATTTCCCATAACAGAAGCAGACTGCTCAGATTCAGGTACGTTTGACAATGTTCTGGAGTTCCTGCTCATGTCGGGTAGAAGCCTGCAGGAGGCGGTGATGATGTTAATCCCGGAAGCCTGGCAATCTGATAACCTTATGGATGAGGTGAAAAGAAACTTTTATGAATATCACTCAGCCCTCATGGAACCCTGGGATGGTCCTGCATCCATTGCCTTTACCGATGGAAGATATATCGGCGCTGTACTCGATCGTAATGGCCTAAGACCTTCGCGCTATTACCTTACCCATGATGACAAAGTCATCATGGCCTCTGAAGTCGGTGTTCTGCCATTGGACCCTGCAAACGTCAAATTTAAAGGACGCCTTCAGCCCGGTAAGATGTTTTTAATTGATTTCGACCAGGGCCGTTTAGTACCCGATGAGGAGCTTAAACAGGAATACGCATCAAAAAGGCCCTACGGAGACTGGTTGAAACGTCAAACCCTGAATTTAGAGGATTTTGACCTCCCCAGCCAGGTACTGCCGCAATCATCCATTGCATTACTCAGTCGCATGAAAGCATTTGGCTACACAACGGAAACCCTACAATTCATGCTCCTGCCTATGGTTACTGACCAAAGAGATCCTCTGGGTTCAATGGGCAACGATTCTGCACTGGCCTGCCTGTCAGACAAATCACGCATGCTGTACGATTATTTCAAGCAACTGTTTGCCCAGGTTACTAATCCCGCTATCGACTCTATCAGAGAAGAAATCGTCATGTCCTTGGCCTGTTTTATCGGCCCAGAAGGCAATTTACTGGAAACCAGTGAGCAGCAAGCCCACCGGTTAAGAATTGACCATCCGATATTAACCAACGAGGACTTATCCCGACTACGACAGGGATCGAAAAGAGGCTGGCAGAGCAAAACCATCGATGTCACTTACCCGGTCAAGGAGGGTGAGCATGGCTTAACCCAGGCACTGGACCGTATCTGCGCGGAGGCCACAGCGGCGATCGACGCCGGTATCGAACTGATTATTCTATCCGACCGGAAACTCGACGAAACCAGACTGGCACTAAGCGCGTTACTGGCCTGTGGTGCCGTTCATCATCATCTGGTGGCAACGCATCAAAGAACACAGATCGGTATTCTTATTGAAACCGGTGAAGCAAGAGAAGTTCACCATTTCTGCCTGCTAACTGGCTACGGTGCGGATGCGATCAATCCCTACCTCGCCTTCGAATGCCTCTGGCAGGCAAGGCAGGACAGCATGCTAGACTCGGCAACATTCCCTGATATGAACAGCCTTATTGTCAGCTATAAAAAAGCAGTGTCTAAAGGCATGCTCAAGGTCATGGGGAAAATGGGCATATCAACGCTGCAATCCTATAAAGGTGCCCAGATATTCGAGGCCATTGGCCTTGCAGACGACATAATATCCCGTTGTTTCTGCGGGACAGCCAGTCGAGTGGAAGGTATCAATTTCTCGGTGCTTTACCAGGAATCCCTGTTAAGACACCAGCTAGGATTCCCGACACGGTCACAGGATAATGCCAAAACTCTGCCGAACCCAGGCGACTTTCACTGGCGTAATGGTGGTGATACGCACATGTGGGACCCCAGCAGCATTTCTAATCTGCAGATAGCATCGCAGAATAACGATAACAACGCTTATCTGTCTTTCTCATCCCATGCCAATGAGCAGGCAACTCGCAGGGCCACACTGCGCGGCCTATTCAAATTCAACAAGGATTTACAACAGGCTATTCCAATTGAAGAAGTTGAATCGGCCAAGGAAATTGTTAAACGATTCTGCACAGGTGCGATGAGCCTGGGCTCGATTTCAACTGAAAGCCATGAATCACTGGCAATTGCAATGAACCGAATAGGTGGCAAGTCAAATACAGGGGAAGGTGGTGAAGACCCAGGTCGATTTGAATGCATGGACAATGGCGACTCCAAACGATCGGCCATCAAACAGGTAGCTTCAGGCCGGTTTGGCGTCACTATCTGGTATCTAAGCAATGCAGACGAGTTGCAGATTAAGATCGTGCAAGGTGCTAAACCCGGGGAAGGTGGAGAATTACCCGGCGGCAAGGTCGATGACTATATCGCAAAAATCCGCCATTCTACCCCCGGCGTCGGTCTAATCAGTCCGCCGCCGCACCACGATATCTACTCCATTGAGGACATTGCCCAGCTCATTCATGATCTCAAGAACGCGAACCCTCATGCCCGAATCAGCGTGAAACTCGCATCAGAAATCGGCGTAGGTACTATTGCCGCCGGCGTCACCAAAGCCAAATCTGACCATCTTGTGATTGCTGGTCACGACGGCGGAACCGGTGCATCGCCGCTAACCTCTATCAAACACGCAGGCATGCCCTGGGAACTAGGACTGGCAGAAACCCATCAGACACTGGTGATGAATAACTTAAGGTCTCGCGTTATTTTGCAGACAGATGGACAACTTAAAACAGGTCGAGATGTTGCCATTGCGGCGCTTCTCGGAGCTGAAGAATTCGGTTTTTCGACGGCGCCATTGATTACACTGGGTTGCATTATGATGCGGAAATGCCACCTTAATACCTGCCCAGTTGGCATAGCAACCCAGGATCCAGAGCTTCGAAAAAAATTCAATGGGAAGCCGGAGAGCATAGTCAACTATTTATTTATGGTGGCGGAAGAACTCCGCCGGATCATGGCATCGTTGGGCTTTCGCCGTGTTCAGGAAATGGTCGGCCAGAGCCAATATCTAAACGTTGATTCTGCGCTTGATCACTGGAAATCGGTCGGTTTAGACCTGTCCAGCATTCTCACCAAAGCCCCTATTATCTATCAAGGCACAGAAATCTATCGGACCCGGGAACAAAATCACGGCCTGGAAAAAGCCCTGGATAACGAGCTCATAAAACG
>JAPKEK010000195.1 GCA_028822125.1 Pseudomonadales bacterium
GTACACATGACACTGGCGCCTTCTTCCGCCATTCGCAAGGCCGACGCCCTGCCAATGCCACTTCCTGCTCCGGTAATAAATGCCACCTTGTCGGCCAGTCTTGCCATTGTTCTGTTCTCAAGTAGTGCTTTGTTAATACAAAATATATAAATACGCGTTACCTTACAACACACACAGACCCACAGTTGCACCGTCCAGCCAGGGTGTGACCCGTCTGAGACGGTCTGAACGGTAAAATACCCAGAGTGAGTACCAGGTTTTTAAAGGTCCTACTCTTAGAGATGAAATCTATAACGCTCTTTTTAGTGACCGAATTATTCATTCCTCAATTAATCAAGGCTCCCGAAGAGGATACTTTTGCAATCGGAGAAAGAGGCGGTTTAAAAAACTTATCTAAGGCGGCCCAATGCGCTGTGTGGTCTGACTTCGCCTTAGCGTTTGCACCATTGATCGATTTCGAACCCTTTCTGACAAAGCCGATAAACTCTTCGCGAAGATCAATAGCCAGCAGCAACATCTCTTCCACGCTGTGGATCCCGATACATCGTCTATTCGTAGGTTAAGTCAAACTATCTAGTAACAAAGGTCACCGGTAAGTCATCTTTCGGCTTGGAAATGGGTGACTGCTGTACGGGCATCTCATAGCCTTCGGCCACCTGCCAGGTATAGTTTTTCAACATTTCGAACAACACCAATTTGATCTGCATGTTGGCAAAATGAAGTCCTATGCACATGTGGGCACCGCCACTAAAGGGCACCCAACTATAGTCATGCCTTTTATGCTCCGCTTTTACGGGGCTAAAACGCGTTGGATCGAAGGTTTCAGGGTTGTCCCAGTATTCTGACATGTAGTGCGTATGAATCGGGTAGGTAATGACCAGCGCGCCAGCAGGTATCAGGTGGCCTTCATATTCGAATGCTGTATTGCTCATTTTTGGTAATGTAGACAGCGGCGGGTACATCCGCAGAGCCTCTTTGATGACCCAATCGATTTCAGTGGTGCTGCTCAGTGTTTCGGTTGTCAAATTCTCTAGATCGAGTGAGTTCATTTCGGCGACAAGCCTGTCCTGCCACTGCGGATTCTTGGCAAGTGAGTAAACCATACTCGTTAGGGTGCTGGTGGTGGTGTCATGGGCAGCCATCATCAGGAAGATCATATGATCAACAATTTCCTGGTCGGTGTACCCGGCGCCTTCTTCATCCTTTGCTTTACACAATAGCGAGAACAAATCCTGACCGTCGCCATCGCGCCTCGTTGGAATCATTGGCAGGAAAAAATCACACATCGTTTCACGGGCCTTAATACCACGCCACAGCAAGGTGCCAGGAAAAGCGAAGGGTATGCGCGGCATAGACGCCGCGACAGTTGTTTCGAACGCCGTGTTGATTTTATCGGCGTCGTCGCCGAGATTCATGCCGAGGAAAATACTGGCTGCAAGATCAAGAGTCATCTGCTTGAAGGTCGGGTAGACCAGCTTGTCGCCTTGAGAAGACCAGCCAGCAACCGCGCCTTTGACCTGCGGGATCATCTGACCGAGATACCCCTGCATGGCTTTGCTCTTAAAACCGGCCTGCATTAAGCGGCGATGATAGCGATGATCATCACCATCACGCAGCATCAGTCCATTAGGAAAAATGCGCCCAATGATCATGTCCCAGGCCTTTTTGTTGGAGAAGGTCTGGTTTGGATTCAGCAAGCAGAGCTTGTGGGCATTTGCACCAAACAAATGAACGATTCGCATCTTGCCTGCTTTTTGCATGACGACATTGCCATATTCGCGGCGCAGGTCCTGACCATGCTCCAAGGGATTGTTGTAGCTGCGTTTCATATAACGCATGGTTTTTAGCAACCCGGTTTGGATGGGCTCTATTGGTTTTGCGATGTTTGTCATTGCAGCGTTATCAAAAGACATTAGGAAGACCTGCCATCTTACGGTTATCGTGCGGCTTTATCATTAGATTTAATATAGCAGCGACAGCCTAAAGAGTTTTTCGAGTTACCGGTCAAGGCGACGGCCTCGGCTCCCTTTCACAGCGAATCACATTCGAGAATAACAGGGAACAACGAGTCTAAAAGTTTGATGGCTCCAACTCCTTTCACTTTTGATCAGTGTCAGTTAAGACGCTGGGATATTAACGAGACACTGCTACCCGTAGACAGTCTGATTGAAAATCAAGCGATCGCCTTGTTAGAACAGAAGTGGACTCCATCCTTCAGACAACTTTACAGTACATTTAAGGTGTAGTCTGGTTTAAGTGTTATGCTGCTATTAAATAATAGGCTTCCTCTGGTGTCTTGTCGCCTAAACTTGAATGCGGTGGTTCACGGTTTTAGTAAGTCATCCACTTATCGATACCTGCCGTTGCTTTCTTAAATGTATCAAACGCATTGGGTGTGTTAGAAATTCTGTGTCAATTCTTTAACTTGCAACATAATGCTGCTTGGAGAATTGATTATGACAGAACTCTTCGATTTCAATAAGGCCCTCAAGGCTATCCAAGCAGGGCAAGTCATTGGTCAATGACTGTCATGATGATGAGTAGCTCGCTTACACATGGTAGGGTTGATCACTGTGAAGGTTTTTAAGCCAGGCAGGGAAGCTTCGATCCGCATATCCACGCTGTTTAGCCGTGTCCGACTATAACAGTGGATCTAATCGGTGAGGGAATAGGCATTATTAAGCGCATTTTCCCAAGATTGCAAAAGTATCCGCTTTCGCGTATTTGAGAACAGAATTATGAATGAAAAAGTTCACCCAGACTCTGCACGAGTTGTCGTCATTGGCGGCGGGATCATCGGCTGCTCGGTAGCCTACCACCTGGCGGAACAAGGCTGCGACGTCGTGCTACTCGAACGCGACCAGCTCACCTCAGGTACCACCTGGCATGCGGCGGGATTAATGACTACATTCGGATCAGGATCCGAGACCATTTACGGTATTCGTAAACATGCAATGGAACTTTACAAGCGTCTTGAAGAGGAGACCGGGCAACACACTGGCTTTCTACCTTGCGGATTTATCGAACTAGCTGCTGATAAGGATCGCTTGGAGGAGTACCGCCGCATTGCCGCATTCAATCGTTTTCAGGGCAATGACATACACGAACTCTCCCCGCAGGAAGTAAAGAATCTCTTTCCTTTCGTGGAATTGGATCATGTCGAAGCTGGATTTTACGCAGAGAATGATGGTCGCATTAATCCAGTAGATGTGACCATGGCGATGGCCAAGGGTGCACGGATGAAGGGTGCAAAACTGTTCGAGAGAACACCCGTACGCAAAATCTTGACCGATAAAGGTGCAGTCGCAGGTGTACGGACCGACCAGGGGGATATCCACAGCGAATTTGTAGTGAACTGTGCTGGAATGTGGGCACGGCAACTCGGGGAGCAAAACGGTGTGATAATCCCCAACCAGGCGGCTGAACATTATTACCTGATAACCGAGCCCATCGACGGTGTTACCGCCAATCTTCCGGTGCTGGAAGACCCATCCGTGCACGCCTACTACCGTGAGGAGACGGGTGGTCTGATGATTGGCCTATTCGAGCCGGATTGCGCTCCCTGGAAGGTAGAAGGGATTCCAGAGGATTTTTCTTTCGGTGAGCTACCCCCTGACTGGGACCGTCTCACGCCTTTCCTGGAGAGAGCCATGGAACGCGTACCCATCACAAAAGACGCAGGTATCCGAAAATTTTTCTGCGGCCCCGAGAGTTTTACACCTGACCTTGCCCCGGTGATGGGTGAAGCGCCGGAACTGCGCAACTATTTCATTGCCGCAGGGCTCAATTCAGTGGGCATCATCACCGGCGGGGGTTACGGTAGGGTCATTGCCCACTGGTTATTAAATGGCAAGCCGGATGTAGACGTCACAGGATTCAATATCGATCGTTTCCATGCCTACCAGTGTAACCCTGAGTACCGCCGACAGCGTGCCCTGGAGTCACTGGGGTTGGTTTACGCTTGCCACTATCCCGACCGTCAGCCGCAAACGGCCCGGGGTGCTCGACGCTCACCTTTCCACGAACGCCTTGTTGCCCAACGTGCTCACTTCCGGGATGTCAGTGGCTGGGAATGCCCTGGCTGGTATGCACCTGAAGGCGAGCAGCCGGATCAAGGAACCCTCACTTTCGGACGTCCGGACTGGTTCGGGCATTGGGAAGCTGAGCATCGGGCTTGTCGTGAGAGTGTTATAGCCATGGACATGTCCTTCATGGGCAAATTCCTTGTGCAAGGTCGCGATGCCGGCAGTTTTCTCAATTACATTTCAGCTAACGAGGTAGATGGCAGTAGTGGTCGAATCACCTATACACAGTGGCTCAATGATGACGGGCGGCTTGAGGCTGACCTGACGGTAATCAAGCTGAACAGTGACAAATTTATGGTGGTTACATCAGATGTGGCCCATCGCCATACTGAGACCTGGATGAAACGACATATTCGTGATGACCAGCATGTGGTCGTTACCGATGTGACCTCCGCCTATGGACAGTTGAACATCCAGGGGCCCCGATCGCGTGAATTACTGCAGTCCATCTGTAGCGTTGATCTGTCAAACGAGTCCTTCCCCTTTCGAACTGTGCGAGAGATTGATATTGGACTGGGCCGGGTGATCTGTGTGCGAATCACCTACGCCGGTGAGCTTGGCTACGAATTATACATTCCCAGCGAGCAAGCTCTGCACGTGTACGACCGTATCAATGATGCAGGCGAAAACTTTGGTTTGCGCCACGCCGGCCTAAAAGCCCTGGCCAGTCTGCGGCTGGAAAAAGGTTACCGCGATTATGGTCATGATATCGACAACATGGACGACCCTTATTCTACGGGATTGGGTTTTGCCATAAGAACGAACAAACCGGGCGACTTTATTGGCAAGCAAGCCTGCCTGGATCGCAAGGCCAACCCTAACTATGCACAACGCCTGGTGAGTATCTTTCTGCACGATCCCGAGCCGATCCTGGAGCATCAGGAAATTGTACTGCGAGATGGCGAACCGGTCGGCTACGTGCGTGCTGGTTCCTATGGACACACACTCGGTGGTGGTGTCGGGTTGGCAATGGTCGACGGCAACCCGGTTAATGCTGCCTATCTGGCAGATGGCCAATGGACCGTTAAAATTGCTGATCGAGTCTACCCGGCTGCGCTGTCTCTCAAACCTTTCTACGACCCGGATATGACTCGTATCCGTGCCTAAAACCTGACAATAGGCGGACAACATAATGAACATAATTCGGGCAGATATTAGTCACCTTGAACAGGTAACCCCTCTATTTGATCTCTATCGTCAGTTTTACAAAGAGGCAGCCAGCCCCAGTGCTTGTCGCAGTTATCTCAAGGACAGACTGGAAAGGCTGGAATCGATTGTCTTTCTGGCTTTTTCTGAAGAAGATCGAGCAGTTGGCTTCACCCAACTCTATCCAACTTTTTGTTCGGTTGAGCTGATTCCCAGACTGGTACTCTATGACCTCTTTGTCGAAAGTAACGCGAGGCGGCTCGGATTTGCAAAGGGCCTAATGGATAAAGCGACCCATTATGCCAAGGAAAACGGTTACAAAAGGCTAACGCTCGAAACGGCAGTAGACAATCTACCTGGGCAATCTCTATACGAAAGAGAAGGATGGACAAGAGATATCAACTTCTACACTTACCATCTCTCCCCG
>JAPKEK010000196.1 GCA_028822125.1 Pseudomonadales bacterium
AGATCGCTTTATATTAATTGCTTAACCCCAGACACTTAGAGTGAAGTCTTAACAAGTAGGAGATTCATATGACGGAATCAGTTACCGAGGTCTTGTCTCAGGCTGAAGGTTGTCCACTGCATCAACTCAACCCCATGCACCCGGAAATATTAAAACGGCCGTGGGGTATGAATCGCAGGTTGCGTCATGAAGCGCCGGTCTTTCAGGATCCAGTCAGTGGTATTTTCTTTGTATCCAGATATGAAGATGTGGTCAGGATGGCAATGGATCATAAAACCTTTTCCAGTAAAATGCTTAACTCGACTCGGGCCCTGAGTTCTACCATTGATTCTGAAATTTTGGAGATCATGGAACAGGGCTATCCGCAGGTTGCGACGATGCTGACGCAGGACCCACCACTGCAGAGACGCTATCGTAAATTTGTTGATGGCGCCTTTTCGCCGGCTAATCTGAAGGCCCTGGAGCCCTTTATAGAAAGGACCGCAAACGAGTTAATTGATAAGTTTATTGATAGTGGCAGATGTGAATTCCTATCGGCATTTGGAGTGCAGTTACCTTTGCGAGTTATCGTATCCCAACTCGGTGCGCCGATGTCTGATGTGGCACTTTTCAGGAAGTGGACGGAAGCTTTTATTGGTAACCTGAGTCAGCAGCTGGACCGGGATGGGCTGATACAGGCGGCTAAAGACATGCTTGAATTCCAACATTATTTCGCGGCAAGAATAGAAGAGCGGCGTCTTGATCCTCAGCAAGATATATTGTCTAAAATAGTTAATGCCAGTATTGATGGCGAAAAGCAGCTGTCTATAGCCGAGTCGTTATCGATGATTTCCCAGATTCTGGTCGCTGGTAATGAAACCACCTCGGCGTCGCTTAGCGAAGGTATCTGGTTATTGATTGAAAACCCGGATCAATATGAGTTGCTTCGTGAAAATCCTTCACCGGAGATGATATCGCGCTTTGTGGAAGAGGTACTGCGTATCTCCAGCCCGTCTTCGAATATGTTCAGGAGGGCGGATAAAGAGGTCGTGATGCAAGGTGTTACTGTGCCTAAGGACGCTATTTTATTTGCTCGTTTTGCATCTGCAAATCAGGATGAAGAACAGTTTCCAGAACCTGAAAGTTTTAACCTGATGCGGGATAACCTGAAGGACCAGGTGGCGTTTGGTAAAGGTGTGCATCACTGTCTGGGAGCAGCTCTCAGCCGGCGTGAAATGAATATTGGTTTTAGGGTTATTCTGGAAAGACTGGAGAATTTCAGGTTGGCTGAAGATGCCAGCCCACCCTCGTTCTCGGCCAATGTGCTGTTGCATGGTCTTTCTGGGCTCGATCTGGCTTTTGATAAGGTCAGATAAGGATTGAAGTATTGGTATTAGAACAGCCGCAGAGATACCTGTGAGTCGATAAGCGCCTGCGGCTTGATCCAGTTGAATAACTAAACTCATTATTGAAAGGTGTTCTATGACAGACATTCTTGATCGTTTTCGACTAGATGGCCAGGTGGCAGTGGTGACCGGTGCTGGAAGAGGCATAGGCGAGGGTATTGCGCTCGGCCTGGCCCAGGCTGGGGCGGATGTGGTGCTGGCAGCGCGGCGCACGCAGGAGATCGAAGACGTCGCTGAAAAGATTCAGGCGTTGGGTCGTAAAGCGCTTGCTGTGACCACAGATGTGATGCAATTGGATCAGGTGCAGAGGCTTGCACAGACCGCTCTGGACAGCTTTGGGCGATTGGATTGCTGGGTCAGTAATGCTGGTGGCGCTGATGACAGGGTACCAAGGACGTTGCTGGAAATGCCTGAACGGCAATGGGATTTTCAGCTCAATCTGAATTTAAAAGCAGTCTGGTCAGGTGCCCAGGCTGCAGCGGCGATCATGAAAAAGAATGGTGGTGGTACCATTATAAATATCAGTTCAGCCGCCTCAGGAAAAGCGTCACCGTTTAATGGTCCCTACGCGGTAGCAAAGACAGGTGTCGATAATCTGACCCAGACACTTTCATCAGAACTGGCGCGTTACAATATCAGGGTCAATGGTGTTTCACCCGGGCCAATTCCAACTGAAGTGTTCCTGGAGTTTCTCAAACTCGAGGAAAAAGATATACCAACGCTGGGTAAAAAGTTTGGAATTCCATTAGGCAGGGTTGGCGATCCAGACGATATCTCGCCAGCCGTTGTATTCCTGGCTTCTTCTGCGTCAAGTTGGATGACAGGAGAAACCATTGTCATTAAGGGCGGTCACGCCTAAGCACTGCTTTTCGGGTTTTTGCTGGCAGACCGATCGTTCGCGGTTTTCGAAGGAAAAATATTGTCCTGGATTAATGTCACAACATTTGGAGACCTGCTGGTACGTGCTGTCGACCAGTGGGGAGACAATGAAGCCCTGATATTTCCAGACCAGCGCCTGACTTATGCGGAGTTGCTTGGCGCAGCTTCATTTAGAGCCAGGAGTCTGCTTGGGCTGGGGATTGGCCCAGGAGATCATGTGGGTTTGCTGATGGCAAACTGCCTTGAATATGTGGCGTGTTTGTTTGCGGCGCAGCTAATTGGAGCGGTTGTTGTCCCGGTAAATGCACGCTTTAAGGCACCAGAGCTTGCTTATGTGGTGGAAAACGCGGATCTGGATATCTTGATAACCCATGATCTGATTTCAGAATATGCTAATTTTGGTGACTTGCTGGATGAGGCGTTTGCGCAGACTCGGCCTGCCTGTTTGAAACACCTTGTCATGCTGGGTAGAAAGCGACCCGGGTTTTTGTCGGAACAGGAATTCGATGAAGTTTCGTTGTCTGTCAGCACTGATGCTGTTGATCACTATCGCGGCCAGGTGAGCTTAAGAGATACGGCGATAATGATGTACACGTCGGGCACGACGGCTCACCCCAAGGGGTGCCCGCTCAGCCACGAAATGCTGGTGCGCAACGGCATGAACATGAATCAGTCTCGATACTTTTTAGTCGAGACTGATCGATTCTGGGCCCCTCTACCGCTGTTTCATATGGCCTCTATTCTACCCTTGCTGTGCTGTATGGACGCTGGTGCCGCTATGCTGTCCATGACCTATGTTGATGCCGGGCAAGCTCTGCAGATGATGGAGCAGGAACGGGTCACCATAGCCTTTCCATCTTTCCCGACCGTGACCATGTCATTAATCCAGCATGCGGATTTTGCAGACCGTGATTTGTCCAGCTTAAGAAGAATCAATAATGTGGCTCCGCCTGACCTGCTTCGTCAGTTCCAGGATGCTTTTCCACAGGCAGTGCAAACGGGGGCCTACGGTTTAACGGAGGCAGGCGGGGTGATCGCTTTTAACCATCCAGAAGAATCCCTTGAATCCAGATTGACCACCTGTGGTAAACCCATGCCAGGCTTGCAGGCCAGGATCGTTGATCCTGATACAGGCGTAGATTTAGGCCGCGGCGTGAAAGGCGAAATACTGCTCAAGGGTTACGCGGTTTTTCAGGGTTACTACAAGTCCCCAGAAAAGAATCAGGCGGCCTTTGTTGATGGCTGGTTCAAGACTGGAGATCTGTGTGCGATTGATGCGTCTGGTTCGATCGAGTTCCATGGTCGTATCAAGGACATGTTAAAGGTAGGGGGTGAAAACGTTGCAGCTATTGAAATAGAATCTGTGTTGGCCTCGAATCCAGCCGTGGCAATGGCGCAGGTCATTGGCGTTGCCGATGATAGATTATTTGAGGTGGCCTGCGCGTATGTGGAACTTTCGCCTGGGGCTGCGATCAGCGAAGCCGATTTGATCGAATTCTGCCGGGATAAAGTTGCCAGTTACAAAGTTCCCAGGCACATCAGGTTTGTTAGCCAGTGGCCTATGTCGGCAACAAAGATCCAGAAATTCGTTCTTCGCGACTGGTTTCTGGGCGAAACCAGTTAATTCGGCATTCAGCGGTGCATCCTGTGCCTATTCTTTGCAGGTATCATGGTGTTTTGAATAGGGCACAAATATAAGCTGCAAATTAAGGCTGCGCATTAAAGCTACCCAAGGTGATCTAGCAGCCCTGCGAGTGCCAGTTGAACAAAGCACACCTGCTCCGCAAGCGGGAGCCCAGGTTGCAGGGTTGGCTGGTTCTGATTCGGATTGCTCCGGAGAGTCAGTCTGGTATTGTAGTTGGTGTGGCGCGGGGGGAATGGGTTGTTATCAACAGATTGTCATCGCTGTGCCAGTTAATTTCTATTCGGAGGGGCATTATGTCATCTTATCAGCAGGAGTTTGCCAGGGCAGTAGCCGTTCAGAATATCGAATATCTACGTAGAGCGTATGCCAAAGCAACTGATCTCATTGGACTCGCGGACCCGGATTCGGTAGAGGCCGGTCGGCAGATTTATCATAGAATTTTTTCTGCTGACGCTGAGTTCACGATATCAGGCGAGGGTACCGATGCGATGCAAGCAAGTGGCCCTGATGGCTGGGTCGATGTGGTAGCTGAAGCGCTGGCGCCGCTGGGCCCAACGCAGCACCTGATAGGAACGCAACTGGTTGAAATACAGTCTCTGACCCTGGATGCTAGTGGGTCGCCACAGTCAGGCCAGGCTCAGATGGAGAGCTATGTGCAGGCCTGGCATGAGATGACAGATGAGAAAGTCTGGTTATTTTTAGGAACCTATCTGGATGAGGTTAGCTTTTACCCTGATGTGGGCTGGCAGATAACTAACATGGAACTGCGACGAGTGACCGGAGAAATCAGACCCATTGGTGAGTCCGTTGCTGTAGCGGGCAAGGCTTAGGCGTTGAGTGTAAGACGCTTGAAGTGTGACGGATGACCGCTAACCAGGTGCTTACGCAGGACCAGGTGAACCAGTATCATCATCAGGGTTTTGTGGTAGTGCAGGGGTTGCTAGCTGATGCTCTGCTGAAAGGCGCACAGGAGAATATGGCAGCAGACCATCCGAGTGCTGAGTGCTATTTTACTGCCCCTAACAAGTTTCCGCTGTACAGCAGGACACAGTTGTCACTGAAACGATTTCCGTTTAACGCGCTCGAAGTCAACCGCCTGCTGATTGCTGAGTCCATTCTGGCAGCTGCAAAACAACTGCTTCATAGTCAGGATATCAGGCTGAATAAAGGCGAATTCTGGGCCAAGTATGCGGGAGCCATTGATTACGATCAGGCATTTCACCGGGATTTTGGTAATCACACACTGCTCGAGCCCAGGCGTGATCAGCGTTAAAAGGAATTTTCAATTTTCATCTATCTATCCGATGTGGATGAACAGTCGGGCCCCACAGCTGTATTACCACGGCCATTAACTGATTCGATTGCTTTCGGCGAGACGCGCCTGCCTGACAATCTTTCCTTTAAGACGGAAGATGAAGAATGCCTGGCGCTTGGACCGGCCGGATCGGTTTTGTTTTATTCCTATGATGTTTTTCACAGAGGAACCCAGCTTACCGGTGTTGGCAAGGCGCGCATGGCTGTCCTAGGCGATTATCGAAGTTCTGAGGCGACCTGGATCAGCCGCCAGGGCTGGCCTGAGGCGGGACTGCAGCAGGCAATGATTGAGTTTCTGGTTTCTGCAACACCACAGCAGCGTGCTTTGTTTGATATACCGTTGCCCGGCCATCCCTATTGGAATGAGCAAACCGTGAACGATATGGGCATTCGTTATAAGGCCATGGATCTTGAGCCTTATCGACGAAGGCTC
>JAPKEK010000197.1 GCA_028822125.1 Pseudomonadales bacterium
AACAGTATTAAGCTTCTCATAGACAGGTTCGAAATTAGCTGTTGACCTGCGACTATATCCGTACCGTAATAGAAATCACAGTTACAATTGTGCACCGGTGATTTACCTGTATTGGGCGGCGCTGAGAAATGACCCTCCAGATGCTGTTTTTTTACCGGCGGTGCATAATTTAAGTGCCTATTGCAGGTCAACATCTGGAATTGACGGATCCCAACAACCCTGGCAGGACCGCAATGGTTTGAACGTGTTATAAGTCATACTCAGGATAACTAGCAGGTTGTTTGCGGCATGATCAGCAAAGAAAATCAGAGGCTTATGAAGCAGCCTTTTTTAACCAGGCCAGCCCCGGCAGCCGTCGTATCTGCAGTTTCACAATCTGTGATCGCGCTGCCAGCATTGATTATTTCCTTATTACTAGTCCCTTTACTAGTCCCTTTGGCTGCATCCGCACAGGTCTATGACCTTGGCGGAATGTATACCTACCATTATCGTGATGGCCGCTATGCTAATTGGGGCGACTTCGCGCTACAAGGTGCCCGGCTTGCTATAGACGATATTAATCATTCAAAAATGTTAGGGAATGATGTTCTTCGTATGCGCCCCGAAAATATCATTGATTATCATTGCTGGCCGGACAATGCCGGATTAATGGCTGAAACCTTGATGCAAAAGAATATCATTGTATTGACTGGAGCGGCCTGCAGTGGTCCAGCTGTTGAAATAGCTCAAGTCGCCGAAAAATATCGGGTTCCTGTCATCTCTTATGGTGCCAATGCGTCCACCCTGTCCTCACCCGAGCGGTTTCCCTGGTTTGTGAGGGTTGTCAACCCTAGTGAAACCTATGAAGGGTATTTAATCGATCTGGCGGCCCATTTCGGTGTCAAGGAAATCGCTTATTTTTTTACCACCGATGCCTGGGGCCTCGGCGCCAGTAAGGTAATACATGATCATGCTAGTCGCCATAAAATCAAGATTAGTAAAGAATATTCGTTTGCCCGAGATACAGACCAAGAAAAGTTACAGAGCTACATGGGGGATGTTAAAGATGCGGGAATCAAACACATCGTCATTACCACGCCCACCCCTGATACCGTAAGGCTTTTTCAATCGTTATACGATCATGGGCTCAATAAACCTGGATTTACCTTTTATGCCGCTGAGATGATTTTGTCCGATGAAAGCCCGGAAGTGGTCTATGGCAGCCTGGGTTATTTTGCGCCTGCAGCTATGCTTCCTCCATCAGAAAAATTAACGCTTTTCAAGAAGGTTTTGGAGGCACGGCTGAATAAATCGATTAATACTGACTCAAGCACTTTTATCACCAGTGCATTAAGTTATGACCATATTATGGCGGTCGCCCACGTAATCAAGTCCATTAAGAACGATAGCCAGGTCGTTAATCGTGAGAATGTAATGAAATATTTACGGCGAATGAATTTTGCAGGCATCTCTGGGCAGGTTTCATTGGCACCTGGCAGCAATGATAGGGCTGATATGGCCATTCAAATATTCAATAACCAGGGTTACAAGCCTGACGGGGAGACAGTAAATTTTGTATCCGTTGGTTTTGTTGACACAAAAACGGGGGTACTCCATATTAATGAAGATGCCATTATCTGGCCGGGCAGCATCGGGTCAGCAGCATCGGGTCAGAGTCAGGTGCCAGAGTAAATCCTGATCCAAGAGGACCCAGAGAAAATGGATGTATATCTGTGAGTGTTTGACCCCTGCGCTAATTTAAAAGTACATTATCTTTCATCACGACGACAGGAAGTGGTAAATATGGAATATAACGTCATCTCAGCAGATTGCCATATTGACCTGATCTGGTTGCCTGAAGATCTATTTACGTCTCAGGCCAGCGGGAAACTGGTGAATCGAATGCCCTACGTAAAGGAGAGTGACAAAGGACCGCTATGGGTCAGCCAGCAGGGCGCTGTGTTTGGTCTGCAGAACGGCATGGGATCTGCAGGTCGTGAGTACGTCCCTGGACAGATCCATCGATCAGATGTAATGGCCGCAACCGGTCTTTATGAAGATGGCAAGAAGGGTATACGCCGTTTGACTGTCCCGGAACTTCGCATCCAGGATCAGGAGCGTGATGGCGTCCAGGCCGAAGTGCTTTACGGTATCTTGGGTGCTGCAGGGCGTCTGAACGATGGCGATGCTGCAACCGAGGTCATGAGGATATACAACGAGTGGCTTGCAGACTTCTGTGCAACCTATCCTGAACGATTCGCCGGTCTTGCCTGTATCCCTAACCATGACATCGACGCCGCAGTCAAAGAGATTTATCGAGTGGCTGAGCGAGGCCAGGTGCGGGGTGTTGAAGTCGCCAATACCCTGGATATGAAGCCTGTGTTCGATCCGTCATGGGCGCCGTTATGGCAAGCCCTGAACGAAGTAAAATTACCCGTACACTTTCATACAATCGGTGGCAGACCGCCGGACTTCGCGAAGATGGCGCCGCTGCAAAGACGACAGGCATTTGCAGTATTCATCACAGGTTTTCAAATGCAGATGTCTCGTATCATCATGGAGCTTATCTATGGTGGCGTGCTTGAAGCCTATTCTGACATCAACATTGTCATTGGTGAAAGTGGCATCGGCTGGATCCCCTACCTACTCGAGCATATGGATCTGGAGTGGCAGGATCAGTTCCAGGATCTCACATTGAAGATGAAACCTTCCGAATATTGGCGGGGCCAGTGTAAAGCAACCTACCAGAGCGATAAGGTGGGTATTAAGTTGTTAGCTGAACTAGGTGAGGACAACATCATGTGGGGTTCCGATTTTCCGCATCCAGATGGCATTTGGCCGGATTCTCAGGAATTTATTGTTAATGAGCTGGGTCATTTGCCGCCCGGCCAGAAGAAGAAAATTGTCTGTGATAATGCGGCACGACTGTATGGCTTTGTCTAGTAGGACCCCAGGCACTGCTACACTGGACAGGCAGCGATAGGTAGCCAAGAGAAGCTGGTTCAGCAATTTGACCAGGCTTGCGGTTCTAAAGTAAAAAGCTGAAGGTGTTCATGTGGCCTGTTAACAGGGCCTGGATCAGGCAGTTTGCTGCGAACTGCTCTAAGCCTCTGTATTGGCTTGATCGACTCGGTGGCCGCTTGTCACGGGCGGTTCAAACAAAGCTGTTTACCTGCCAGCAGTGGCATTGCTACAGGTACCAGATAAGTTCCAGCTTGATAAAATCTTCATCCCTAAGAAAAGCAAGATCTGCATGAGGATCAGACAGCACTTCAAGGAAACCCAGCAGTCCGGGGGTAACGCGACGTGTATTACCGAACAGGGATGCTTCAATGGTGATTCTTAGCCGCTCACCAAGGCGACTGCTGGCTTCCAATGTTGTCAGATACTCGTGCGATTCACGATCGATCAAGGTGACCAGTAAAGCTGTTGTTGCTGCTGCATCGTTGAAGGCATAGCGAACCCCAAGCGCGATATCGTCCTGGCCCAGGGCGGGGCCGGAGGCGCCGCGCCCGTCGTATAAATACTCCGCTATTAAGCCAAGGTCACCTCTGCTACCGGCAATACCTACCAGCGTTTTCTCAAAGCCCACGGTTACTGCCTCATATCGACTACCCTGACCGCCGCGGCTTATAGCTTCTGCCTTGAATGCCCAGTCACCGAGAAAGTACTGGCTGTCGATACCCGTTTGCTCAATGACATTGTAGTGGGGAATTAACACTACCGATTCAGGTATACCGTTTGCCATCGACAAGCGTGGAACAAGCGTGGGTTCCCGGCCCGTTCCAGAAAAATGAGAAAGGCCGAATTCCAGGTCGCCGATACTGTGTACCCAGCGGATGGCAAAATCACCGCGGTATTGTCCTGCGCTGGATTCATAAACAGCATCGTGAGCCTCGATTTGGAAAGGAAATCCTGGCCTGCCTTGCCTGCCTGAAAAATTTCGTTCGCGAAAGCCCATCAACCAGTAAATATCGACCACGCCCCAACTACGAAGCCAGGATAGGTTGATCATTGGCTGGCCCAGTTTTTCTTCACCATCGGGATTTTCAACGGCATCTGTTTGATTGATGACATCCACCAGATGCTGTGACTCTGTCACTCCCCAGAATACTTTGCGTATACCCGAGCGAAGCTCGTAACTGTCTGCCACATGTACCCAGGTCAACTCACGAATATCAGCATGACTGCGACGTTTGTCCTGGGTGTCGAAGCGCACGAAGGGCACAAATGCAAATATGTCGTCGCCGTCGTTCCAGGTACGATAGTACTCACTCTGCAGACTGACCGAGGAATGGTTTTTTTCTGTGTTAAGCAGCCCGGGGTTTTGGAAAGCCCTGTGTTCAAAGCCGATATCTGATCGCCAGCGTCCCTTGTTTTGCACAGACGGGCCGGAAAAAAAATTGCTGTTGTCGGGACTCAGACTTGCCGGATTGTAAGACGATTTGGCAGTCATAGTGTTTGTTGCTGGTACGGAGGTTGATCTGCCAGTTACTGCGTGTTCTACCGGGTATTGTGTTACCTCGAGTTGGCCAGGCTGGCCATGGGAGGGTGCGTCGTCTGGTATTTTTGCAAGCTCAGAGTTGTCAACAACCGGTTGCACCGAGGTTTCAATTCTCACCCGCCAGGCACCTTTAATGCCGATGTTCTCGAGAGCCGATTTCACATCTGGCCGCGATGCACTGACCAATACACGGTGAATTAACCCCGCTTTGGTAAGTGCAGCTTGAACCCGAGTTTCTGCATTGATTGCATCAGCGATACGTGCTGCTTCACGCTGGGCACTGTCCTGCTTTGAGTAGCTGCCAGCTGACCAGTACATCCGTTGCTCGGCACTGGTGGTGCTGTGAATCAGTAGCAGGGCATAAAACAGCAGTAGTCGCACAGCGTTAGCGGGCTCGTTGCAGGCTATTTCGGGTGAAATCCTTTTCGGTTAGGCCTGTGTTGAATCTGTACTCTCGCCAAAGCAGATCAGTGCTTTTCCGAGTCTGGTGATTGTACATGGACATTTTTTCCGGGCGCCAGATTTTGTCGAGATAAAGTTTAAACCCGCTTGATTTGAGTGTTTTCAGAAGGCTTTGCTTACGATCGTAATAATCTACCTTTAAGAGTCGGTAGTGATCTTTATCAATCCATACTTCCTGCCTGGTATAACCAGAGTTGCGATCAATGGGTCGACGTTCAATGACATAAGCAGCCTGCCCTTCATAGTTTTCATCTCTGAGCCATTGGTAGGTATATTTCTCTACTTCCTGACTGGAAAGGTCTTCAAATGCAAACTCACTACCGACAAATGGGCCGGATTTGTTCTTTGAAGCAATTCTTTTAACACGCTTTAGCGCGGGCAGGTTGAGCCACTGGTCATCGTCGCCCTGCTTGTGTGAAAAGGTGAGTAGACCGGTCCCTTTGATGTCGCGGGGAGTATCAAAAATGGTCAGGCTCTTATCGCCGTCCTCGGGGACTTCCAGGGACCTCAGGCGCAATTGCCTTTTACTTTCGTTACCTTTGGCGTTGCGCAGAATCATCTGCATTTCCACCATGCTGTCGATCCAGCCTTGATCTCTCAAGTCAGCTTCTATGGCGATCGCCAAACCTTTTTCATCTGCCGTTTCGGCAGATGCCATGGTTGCAACAACGATAC
>JAPKEK010000198.1 GCA_028822125.1 Pseudomonadales bacterium
CAGCAGGCGACTGGCAGCAGGCGACGGGCGAGCTGATGTGTTTACCACTTGAGTGTGGGTTAACGCAGTGTCATAAGCTCCAGCAGATCCACTGATGACGAAACCTGAAATTTATTATTTATTATTTATTATGTAATACTTTATAAATAAATTTTAATTAACTGATTTAATTCTATAATTTTATAAAATATCTTAATATACCAGCCATATTCAAGTCGAGGCCTGCTGCACCCATTGCAGTAACGCCTGTTTGTCTCCGCGCTGAACGATCCGGTGAGCTTTCTTTTCGATCTGGTAGTTATACATGGGATCGTAATAATGCCTGAGCAGAGCTTCGATCCACCCTCTGTGGTCAGAGAATTCACCCTTGAGTTGCTGGGTCAGGGCATGCTCCATCTCCTTGCGTAGCTTGCTATGCAACTCTGAACCCAGCCTCTTTTTTATCGCATCTATTGCGGTAAGCAGGTAGGAAGCAAAATGTTGTGCTGCAGTGCTTTCAAACTGACATTGGTACTCCTGCCACTGGTCGAGAATGTATTCCTGGAAGATATGTTCTATGCGGGCCTCCAGGCTGGCTTCCAGTAATAGTAAAGGAGCGGCCTGCAGTTTTGCCTGGATGGGGGCAGGCAGGTGTACCCGGCCAATCAGTCGGCCCTCATCTTCCATGAATACAGTGCTAGTATGGTTCAGTCTTGCCTGAAGCAGGGCAACGGCGATGGTGTTTTCAAAATCGATCTGAGCGGGTTGCGCTGTTAGCCGGCTACCAAACGCCGAACCGCGGTGCGTTGCGGCGTTTTCTAGATCGATGCCGCCCTCCAGGCGGCGTAACAGCTCGGTCTTGCCGGTGCCGGTTCGACCGGCAATAACCACTAGGTTAGCGTCCTTGAGTTCCAGTTCGTTCAACAGGTGCTGACGTAGCGCTTTGTAGCCGCCGTTGATTCGCGGGATGGGTTTGCCAGCCGCTTGCAACCAGCTACAGGCGATTTCGGACCGCATGCCGCCACGAAAACAATAAAGGGCAGCTTGCTCATGCAGGTCAATAAATTCCAGCCAGGCGTTTACCCGGGATTGCCTGACAGCACCGCTGACCAGTTCAAAACCACGCTCAAGCGCTGCCTGTTGACCCTTTGATTTATATATAACGCCTATTTCGTGTCGTTCAGGGTCGTTCAGCAGGGGCAAGTTAACCGCGCTGGGAAAGCTGCCCCTGGCATATTCGATGGGCGCACGTACGTCGATCAAGGGCACACCCCGACTAAGCAGCGTGCTGAACTGATTCTGTGATTTGGCCATTTGCTCCTGCTTGTATCGGGCTGGCCAAGCCATTTTACGTGATTGTGGGCGACCTGAATAGTCGCTGATCGTGGGCTTAACAGCGCTATGCCGCCAAGGTATGGCAAAAACTGCTTATTGGATAACGATTGTCGCAATATGTATATAATTAATAGTAAGTTGCTTTTATTTTATATTAAACTATATAATTAATATATTATCTAGTGAAATACATATTACGACAATGCAAAACAAAGACTATTGCTTCCTGAGTACAAACTTGATCGAGGAAGATTCACAGCTCGCGTGGACAACAGCCCGGGCGCATCAGCGGCAACGGGATGATGACGCCGACGTCTCGTTACGAAGCGTTGAGCGGATTATTGCGGGCAGTGATGTATTACCGGCATCGTTACAAGTCAAGGCCCTGCAAGATGAACAGTCTCGAGCGGTAAAGAAACTGGTTGTCGAGCAGTTTCAAGCGGATGCGCAGCGAAAGCGCAGGTTGTTCATGATGGTTCAACTCGGTCCCAGTATTGATCAAAGGCGGGTCCTGGTGGCGAACGACGCGCGCAAGGGACGTCGCTGGCTGTTTCTGCCAGAAGCCGCTGACGCCCAGCAGATTTTTGATGCCCTTGGCATTTTGGCCGAAGGGCGCAGCGTTGTCTTTGTGCCATCGGGAAGTATCACCGCACATTTCCGGGAACTTGTTCAGGCAAACCAGTCCGAGGTGTTTGCGCTGGACAAACAGAAAATTCATCTGGCGGTAAGCTGTTATCCGGAATCCGCTCAGCCCTCAATCAGGCGAGGGCCATCACAGCGAGCGGTCAGCGCCGATGAAGAACCCTGCCTGGCACTGACTCACCTGGATCGCTTGGAAGCCGAGAGTATCCACATCATCAGGGAAGTGATGGCGCATGCTGAAAACCCGGTTATGCTCTATTCCATTGGCAAGGATTCGTCGGTCATGCTGCACCTGGCGCGAAAGGCTTTTTATCCCAGCCCGCCTCCCTTTCCGCTCATGCACGTTGATACGCGCTGGAAATTCCAGGAAATGTATCGTTTCCGCGATGAAATGGCAGCCTCCTCAAATATGGAGCTGATCAGCTACGTTAATCCGGAAGGCGTAAAAAAGAATATCAATCCCTTTGATCATGGCAGCGCGCTGCACACCGACATCATGAAGACTCAAGGTCTCAAGCAGGCCTTGGACCAATACCAGTTTGATGCGGCTTTCGGCGGAGCGCGGCGCGATGAGGAAAAGAGCAGGGCAAAAGAACGTGTATTTTCCTTTCGCACCGATACCCATCAGTGGGACCCCAAGAAGCAACGGCCTGAACTCTGGAATCTCTACAACGGGTCAAAAAACAAGAGCGAAAGCGTGCGTATTTTCCCGTTGTCGAACTGGACCGAATTGGATATATGGCAGTACATCTACCAGGAAAGTATTGCCATCGTACCTTTGTATTTTGCTGCCCAGCGGCCGGTAGTGAATCGTGACGGTATGCTGATTCTAGTGGATGATGACCGGATGCGGCTGTTACCGGGTGAGCAGATTGAAATCAGGCGGGTGCGCTTTCGAACACTGGGGTGCTACCCGTTGACCGGCGCGGTGGATTCGACTGCGGATGACCTTTGTTCCATCGTTCTGGAGCTTCTGCAGAGCCGTACCAGTGAGCGGCAAGGACGGGCAATCGATTCTGACTCATCGGGCTCCATGGAGAAGAAAAAACAGGAAGGTTATTTCTAGTGACTGACTCAGCACATCAACAGATCCAGGCCAAGGTTGATGCCTATATTGACAATCAGGCTAATCTGGATTTATTACGTTTTATTACCTGCGGCTCCGTCGATGATGGCAAGAGTACCCTGATTGGCCGGATGCTCTATGAGGCGCAGCTGTTATTCGAAGATCAGGTGACCTCACTGAAGGCTGATTCGAAGAAAATGGGGAGCCAGGGCGGTGATATTGATTTTGCTTTGCTGGTCGATGGACTCGCAGCCGAACGTGAGCAGGGTATCACCATTGACGTGGCCTACCGCTTTTTTAACACCGATCAGCGTAAGTTCATTGTTGCTGATACGCCGGGGCACGAACAATACACGCGCAACATGGTGACCGGCGCGTCAACAGCCGACGTTGCTATAATCCTGGTTGATGCCAGCCAGGGCATTCTCACCCAGACGCGGCGGCATTCCTTTATTGCGTCGCTGCTGGGCATAGAGCAGGTTGTCCTCGCCGTGAACAAGATGGACCTGGTTAACTATGATGCGTCGGTTTTCGACGCCATTGTAGATGATTATCAGGGCCTGGCAGCGCATTTCAATTTTAAGGGGGTATCGACTATACCGTTGTCGGCCCTCGAAGGTGATAACGTTATTGCCAGGTCGCACCACATGAAATGGTATAAGGGCCCAACTCTGCTGGGTTTCCTGGAAACCGTTGAGGTCAGGAAAAGCCTAAACGAGCATCCGTTCCGCTTCCCAGTACAGTGGGTGAACCGACCACACCGAGGCTTCAGGGGGTTTTCCGGGACCGTTGTGGCGGGTACGATCGCCCCGGGTGATAAGGTCAGGGCGCTACCGTCGGGCGAGATCGCGACGGTTCAGGGCCTGGTTCTGTCTGATAAGGATCTGCCCTTGGCGCTGACCGATCAGGCATTGACCCTCACCCTGGATCGTGAAATTGACATTTCCCGGGGCGACGTTCTAACCGCTGCTGACTCGCCCTGCGAAATCTCCGATCAGTTTGAAGCGCAACTGGTCTGGATGGACCAGGAGCAGGGCTATATCGGCCGCTCTTACTGGCTGCAACTGGGTACAGCCAGGGCGAATGCGACCATTTCCGAGATTAAATTCAAGTACAACATCAATACCTTCGAGCATCTTTCCAGTCGCGAACTTCACCTTAACGACATAGCCGAAATTACACTGACCCTGGATAAGGCGGTGCCGTTTGAACCTTATGCCAGCTGCCGGCAGCTCGGCGCTTTTGTGCTGATTGATCGATACAGTAATGCCACAGTGGGTGCTGGCATGATCAAATTTTCACTGCGGCGGGCGACCAATGTCCATAAACAGGCCCTGCAGGTTGACCGCGCCGCCAGAGAAAAATTAAACGGCCATCAGGGTCAGGTGATCTGGCTGACCGGCCTGAGCGGCTCAGGAAAATCGACGGTGGCCAATGCCGCAGAACAGATGTTGCATGACAAGGGATTTAAAACCTACATTCTTGATGGCGACAATATTCGCCATGGACTGTCCAAGGACCTGGGGTTTACCGTTGCAGACCGGGTTGAGAACATCAGGAGAATTGCCGAGGTTGCTCGTATTCTGGTTGATGCTGGAATTATCGTGTTTACAGCCTTTATCTCGCCGTTCAGATCAGAACGGGACATGGCCCGTGCCCTATTCGACGCAGGCGATTTTGCCGAGGTGTTTGTTAATATTCCGCTGGCGGTTGCCGAGGCTCGAGACCCCAAGGGCCTATACAAGAAAGCCAGAAGGGGCGAGCTGCCTAATTTTACGGGTATCGACAGCGACTATGAGGCACCCGACAACCCGGATGCTGTGCTTAATACCGCGGAGCGTTCCATTGATGAGTGTGCCGAGGACCTGGTGAGACTGGTTATGGCTGACGAGTGAGTCGGAGGGCTAGGTGGGGGCAGGGTAATATCACGCAATATGAATCCCGGCTTCGCAGCCTTGTAAAGGCCACCAGCTGGCGGGTTATTGCTACGCTGACGACGATGCTGATTACCTGGTGGGTGACGGCTAACGTTAATGCGGCGATGCTGGTTGGCAGTGTTGAATTTGTCGCTAAATTTGTTATCTATTATGCCCACGAGCGTGTCTGGCTGAGACTGCCCTAGAGGCTTGCACCGGATTACACAGGCGCTGAAGGTCTCTTGCCGCGCTGAGCTGGCCGTGCTTGTCCAAAATCTCGATGTTGTTGAGCCAGGGCGGCAGATCTTTCAAAAAATGACCCTGTGATTTGAATGCCTGCGAGCTATACTCAGCAGCCAGGTATAACCTGGTATGAAGTGGGAGGAAGCTTTGGGCAGCGAACATATTCTGGTAACCGGTGGAGCAGGCTATATAGGCTCGCATACCACGCAGATGCTGCTCGACCAGGGCTATCAGGTGACTGTTGTGGATAATCTTTCAACCGGGCATGACTGGTCAGTTGGCGATGCTGAGCTGATCCAGTGTGATCTGCGCGAGCCGGTTGAGCTTGCTCGCGCGCTGCGGAAAAAGAGATTTACCGGGATTATTCATTTCGCGGGACTTTCGCAGGTGGGCGAATCCATCACCCAGCCGCTCAGCTATTTTGAT
>JAPKEK010000199.1 GCA_028822125.1 Pseudomonadales bacterium
CGTGCCAGGGCACCCAGAGGTATAGAGGAGTCTGTTGCTAACGCAGATTCCATTGCCAGGCCTAAATCCTTGACCATGAGGTCAACCAGGAACCCCCCTTGGTAGTCATTGCCTGCTGGCACGTTGTCCATAACCCCTGGGTAAGGGTTATACACTTCAAGCGCCCAGTTTCCGCCTGAGCTTTTTCGCATAATCTCAGATAAAACCTTGGCATCCAGGCCGTTATTAACGCCTAGCTGCAGAGCCTCAGCTGTACCCGTCATGAGCACAGAGAGTAACATATTGTTGCAGATCTTAGCGACCTGTCCGGCGCCAGCAGCGCCGGCGTGGAAAATGTTATTGCCCATTATTTCCAGTATTGGCCTGACCTTTTCAAGGTCGGCTTTGGTCCCACCGACAATAAAGGTGAGTGAGCCGGCAACAGCACCGCCGACGCCGCCGGACACCGGGGCATCGAGCATGGTAATTCCCCGGGCTTGCGCTGCAGCTGAGACCTTCTTCGAGCTTGCCGGTGAGATGGTGCTACAGTCAATTACCACGCTCGAGGTATCGATCAAGGGCATGATGCCTTCATCACCTAAATACAGAGATTCCACATGCTGTGAGGCGGGTAACATGGAAATGACAAGATCCGCTCCGCAGAGAACTTCAGCAGCACTTTTACAGGCGATGCCGCCCTGCTCAGAAATACTTTCTAGCAAAGATGGCACGATGTCATAGACTGCAACCTCGTACTGGGCTTTGAGAAGGTTGCATGCCATGGGCCCACCCATATTGCCAAGCCCGATAAAACCAATTTTTTTCATAGTAGTTAGTCTCTTGAATTACTCAGTCAGATTATCAAGGGGATGTGTTGCCCAGGGCGAATAAAAATGGCGCTCGATGTGAGCACGCGGTACTTGCCCATACGGATAAGACCATTTCGGTTTCAGATCTTTTTCAATCAGCAGTGCTCTTACGCCTTCCTGAAAATCACTGTGACGGCTACAGTTTACGGCGATGGTTAATTCCATCTTGAACATCTCTTTCATGGTCATGCTGGCTGCTCTCTGAAACTGTTCGATGATGATGGCAGCCGTTGTGGGTGAGCCATTTAGAAATCTGGTTTTAGCACGGGTCAACCATTTATCTTCAGGCCAGTCTGCCATGGCGTCGATCAATGCCAGATTCGGGTCCGTCGTACTGAGTGCCCTGTTCATGGTGTTGCGGATAAGCTGGCGGTGGTTGTCAAGCTGCGATTCGGGGAATGGCGCACTGAGTTCACTGAATTTCTTCAGGATAACCGCGATTTGCCCGCTAACGTCACTCTGCCATTGAACTTGTGCCAGCTGCTTTAAAAATTCGGATTTTAAATTGTGGTTAATTAAATGGGTAATCATACCAACCAGTATCCCATCATTACCATTTAGATTGGCGCCTGTTAGGGCAATAAAGTGGCTCCAGGCCGGATCCATGTTATTGAAAGTCCAGGTCGCGCCCGCATCGGGGAAAAGGCCAATGGTGATTTCAGGCATGGCGATACGAGTGGTTTGGGTGGCAAGACGATACTGGCAGGCAGATAGTATGCCAAGCCCACCCCCCATAACAATGCCATGGCCCCAGGCAACGGTTGGCTTGGGAAAGTTGTGCAGGGTATAGTCCAACCGATATTCGCGCTCGAAGAAGGTATCGCAGTAAGGCGATGGTCCGTCAGCATGCGCTTTCATATCATGGTACATGGTTTGGATATCTCCGCCTGCAGAGAATGCTTTGTCTGAGACCGAATCGAATATGATAAACAGGATTTGTTGTTGCTTTCGCCAGATTTCTAACTGGGCACTGAGTAAATCAATCATTTCCAGATTTAGACTGTTCAGCGTGGCTTCTGAATTCAGGGTGGCAACACCGGCATAATACCCGCCTGAAAGCGCAAGCTCTGAGAATAAGACAGACGCTGTCATTTAAGCATTTTTCCAGATTGGGTTTCGTTTTTCGAGGAAGGCATTGACCCCTTCCTTCTGATCGGCTGTTGAGAAAAGGCCGACAAATTCATCTCGCTCTAGGGGTAGAGCAGATTCTATATTACCCGTTCTAGCTGCCATAATAAGGCGTTTACAGGCAGATATACTGGTAGGGCTCTGATGCCCTGTCATTTCTGCCAGTTGCAGGGCCTTGTTCAGGCTTTGGCTTTTATCCACTACCTCTCCAATAAGACCGATATTGAGTGCCGTATCAGCACTGACTCGCTCGCCGCAGAGAATGATTCTCTTGGCCCAGCCCTCGCCTACCAGCCAGGGGAGGTGTTGCGTGCCCAGTCCGCATGGCAGTAAACCCACTGTGGCCTCTGGTAATGCCATTACAGCATGTTGCTCGGCAATGCGTATGTCACAGGCCAGGGCGCACTCCAGGCCTCCGCCCATGGCAAAGCCATTTATTGCTGCAATGGATACACCACGAAAACGCGTCAGTGCCTGGAAGGCGCCGTGAAATTTGTCAGCCATGACCCTGGCATGGTCTGCGTCGCCATCAGCAAATAGATTCAGATCTGCGCCTGCTGAGAAAAATCCCCCCCCCTGGCCGGTAATCACCAGGCTGTAGCAGTTGAGGTCTTTATTCAAATGGCCAATGAGTTCCTCAAGTGCTGCCAGATTATCCTCATCCCAGGTATTGGTCGAAGGATTGTCAATGGTGAGCAGGGCGGTTGAGCCCTTCATTTCAAACCGTAGTTTATCAGTCATACGGACTCCTTCTATGAATTCAGTCCATAACCGGCAGAGACCTTAAATGCCCATAAAGGATGAGTTTCAGTATTTTTAGCGGGTGCTCGCAACAATGTTCCAGACACAGGTATCGGCAATAAAAAGTTCTGGCAGATGTTCCTGCCGCACCCTGGACCTGCAGGTGGTCGATCCTTTCTGATCGCGAATTGCAGGTCGCTGGAGTCATTACCCATATTATTTCAGGTCGATAGTCATATTGGCCGAAGCAACAGCATCACTTGAGAACCAGCGAGCGGTAATGGTTTTTGTCTCAGTATAGAATCGGATGGCCTGCTTCCCATAAACATGATGATCACCGTAGAATGAGTTTTTCCATCCTGTAAACGAGAAGAATGGCAGGGGCACTGGTATGGGAATGTTTATGCCGACCTGTCCTACTTCAATCTCACTCTGGAATTTTCGAGCAGCGCCACCAGAGGAAGTAAATAGTGAAGTTCCGTTGCCATAGGGATTGGCATTAATGAGAGAGATAGCATCTTCCAGAGTGTCTGCATTTAGAGCAACCAAAACAGGTCCGAAAATCTCATCTGTGTAAATAGTCATTTTGGGTGTGACATCACTAAATAAAGTGGGCCCGACCCAGTTACCCTGCGGCAGGCCGTCTACTGAACAGTCGCTGCCATCGAGTAGGCAATTAGCCCCTTCCTGTTTGCCTTTTTCAATATAGTCAAGAACCCGGGCTTTAGCCTGTGGGCTAATCTGTGGGCCATAACCAGCGCCATTGTCATCCCAGGCGCCTGGTCTGACTTCGGACATGGCTTTGGCAACATCGGGTATCCATTGCTGAGCGCTGCCTACAAACAGGGCAACCGAAATCGCCATGCATCTCTGCCCGGCAGCACCCACAGATGAACCCACCAGTGAATTGATGGCCTGGTCTTTGTCAGCATCTGGCATGATCACCATATGGTTTTTTGCACCGGTCAGGCACTGTACTCGCTTGAGGCTGTCTGTTCCCGTGCGATAGACGTGTTGTCCTACTGCCACAGAACCCACAAAAGAGATTGCTTTGGTATCCGGATGCGTGATTAGAGCGTTAACCTGATCTTTACCACCATGGATAAGTTGCAATAGATTTTCAGGAAAACCACATTCGTAGAATAACTCTACCAGGCGGTTGGGCGTCATTGGATCCTGTTCTGACGGCTTCAAAATGAAGGTGTTGCCGCAGGCAATGGCCATTGGGAACATCCACAGGGGGATCATGGCTGGAAAATTAAAAGGGGTTATACCCACACAGACGCCAAGGGGTTGGATCAAACTATAGGTATCGATACCACGGGCAACGTTTTCGGAGGTTTCCCCCATCATCATTGCTGGAACATTACAGGCCTGTTCCGCGACTTCTATGCCTCTCCATACATCGCCCTGCGCATCAGCGAATGTTTTACCCGTCTCCTGGGAAAGAATTTCTGCGATTTCATCCTGCTTCTCTTTGAGCAGCATCTGATACTTCATCATCAGCCTGGCTCGTTCTGGTGCTGGCACGCTGCGCCACTCGACAAAGGCTGTCTTGGCCGCTTCGACGGCCTCGTTTATTTCATCGGCTGTGGCGAAGGGTGCTTCGACTATGGTGTCCTGGGTAGCAGGATTGAGCACCGGGAAGGTGTCAGGTCCGTGCCCAGATCGGAACTCACCATTAATATAGAGATCTAAAACCTTAGCCATAATGTTATTCCTTGACTGTTGATGACACTGTTCATAGAACAGATTGATCCTGCATTTTAATAAAGGTCAGATGGCAGTGATAGTGCTAATGACTTCATGTGATGACAGATTGTTAGTGGAAGCCATTACACCTCAAAGTGTGACTAAACGCCAGACAGTTGAATCTATTGCATAGAGCGACGCAGGAGGTGTGGTTTCAGTGGTTAGCGAGTCTGATTTAACGCCAGCCAAATTGCCCCGATTGCTTTGTTGTTAACCTGCGCTTACTGGTTATTGTTTATTGCCAGCCTTTGTTTAATGCGAAAGTCAGCGAACTGTAAATATCTTTGATATTTGGGACCATCAGGGTTCGCTCGACGCGTGTTTGAAGCAGTAAGGTGCGGGGGCCCTTCAGGATGCTGCTAGGCCCACTGACCTAAGTAGATGTGCGGCGCCATGAGGCGTGTTGATGGCAGCATTAGACCCAAACAGACGTTCTTTCATCTTCCCATAAACTTTACGATTCTCGCCCAGCCTGGCCAGGGACTGGGCCTTGCTGATAGCGCTCTCGAGCAGATCTTCCTGGCTGCAGACACTGCTGATGATGCCGGCTTCTGCCGCTTCAGGCCCAGTCCAGCGTCGCGCTAGCTGGACTGTTTCAAAGAACACGTTTGCAGGTAATTTGTGTTGGAACAGTGCCAGCTCCGGGTCCGGTATGACCATGCCAATTTCAACTTCGTTGGCACAGATGAAGCCTCGGTCCTGTCTCATAAGGCGAACATCATGACACAGTGCCATCATGAATCCGGCACCAAAGGCATGACCGTTGATGGCACAGATAGAAGGCAGCGGCAGGGTGATGATTCTACCCATTAAAGCCATGAATTCAGAGCCAAAGGCAACCTTATCTCCTCCAGGGTGATCGCCTGAACTGGCCCGCCATTCAAGGTCCAGGCCGTTAGAAAAGAATTTAGGGTCTGATGATGTCGTGACCAGAGCTGCTGGGCCTACCGATGCCTCTACTTCGTCCAGAGCGGCGGAAATTTCTCGAACGAAAGTGGTATTCCAGCGATTTTCACCATCATCCATAGTCAAAATGAAGATAGAATCTCGTTTTTCCAGTTGTATCATACGGTTCTCATATGGCTTGGTTAGCTGTGATAGTATCAGCTACGGGACTGGGTTTCTGGATGG
>JAPKEK010000200.1 GCA_028822125.1 Pseudomonadales bacterium
TCAATATCTGGAACTTCACCATCGGCAGGCATATCAGACAGTGCCTGGCCCGCTCGATTAAGACTCTGCCCAGCTTGTGCCAAGGTTTGAGCGAGCTGCTGTGATGGGGAATCAGCCTCTCCGGTTTGGCTAACCTGCCCAGCTGCTGGGGTTTCCAGTTCTGTGTCCGAGGCATTATTGGCATCTTTTGATTCGCTACTGCCGGATACGCTGTCAGCGTTAGGCTGCTGTTGCGCCAGGTCCTGATCACTGGACTGGCGACTTGTTTCTGAAGATGATTGCCCTGATGTGGTTTGTGAATCGCTGAAAATCAGTTCCTCTGCTGAATTTGAGCTTTCAGTTTCCGGGATTAAAGGGTCCCATTGTGCACCTGCGTCGCTGGTCGTTTGATCTGCTGGCGTGGATTGATCTGCATCTGAGCTAGCAGTTGCTGCATCAATCAAATTTTGGCCGGTAGTCAGCAGGCCATCGGCTGCGGCTTCTTGGTTTGCTTCATCGTCGCTGGATGATGCTTGCTGATCACTGCCTGGTTCACCGCGATCTCCAGCTGTGCTTTCTTGACCCTGTTGGGATTCGCTTTCACTGGGCTGGCCGTCCTGTTGTGAGGAACTTTCAGATTGCGAGCTACTCGGTTGAGACGGCATGCTGGGTGGTTGTGAACTGCTCGAAGGCGTGCTGGGCGGAGGCGGCATGCTGGGTGGTTGTGAACTGCTCGAAGGCGTGCTGGGCGGAGACGGCATGCTGGGTGGCTGCGAACTGCTGGAAGGTGTACTGGGCGGCGACGGCATACTGGGTGGTGAAGGCATGCTGGGCGGCGGGGACTGACTCTGACATCCATACAGGGCAATTACACAAATGATGATTAATGCGCTTATTAGGCTTGTTCGCATGGCTATAGGTCCCTACTGTAAAATAGTCATCTTTGCAGATTTAAGCTGAATTTTAGCTGAATTTCGATGAATATAGGGATAAGACTTGTCACCTTGCCGTTCGTTTCCCCGATTATAGTCGGGAAACAGTAAATTTCGCCTGCGAGTCTTGATCTTAATGTTCACTCCATAGTAAATAGTTAAGGGGTCTATGGAATTGCCAGGGTATCTTGAACGATGGATAAGTTAAGCACATGTGGGAGTCATCAGGTCAAACCCAGCAGCGGAGGGAAAAATGCTCTGGTTTCGCGTTTATCTGCCGTGTTTTTAATGTCTGTATTGTTGCTTTCAGCATGTTCAAAAACGGTGGTTATTCAAGGTTCTGTGCCGACGCCGCTTGTGGCTCAAATACCATTGCGCCTGGGAATATATTATAGCGATAGTTTCAAAAATTTTTCTTATGAAGAATCCTTAAAGAGCGAAGGGAATTGGACTATTGAGCTTGGCCAACAAAATGTGCTGTTTTTCAGGGAACTGTTTACTACCCTTTTCCTAAAGGTTATTGAAGTAGACGAGGAGCAGCTATCCGCGGAAGCCATTCAGGCGCTTGAGCTCGATGGTGTTTTGATACCAGAAATAGAAGAGTATGGTTTTCTTACGCCAGGGATTTCCGGTCTGAAATTTTATTCTGCGTCGGTTAAGTATAACCTTCGCCTGTTGAATAGGCAGGCGGCAGTGACGGGTGAGTGGCATGTGGTTGGTTATGGCAAGAGCGAGGGTGGGACCTTCCAGGGGGGTGAAGCGGTTAATTCGGCTACTTTACTGGCTATTCGTGATGGCGGTGCAAGAATTGCCATTGATTTTCCCAGACAGGCCTTTGTTAAAGCGTTTCTGGCATCGCTAGATGTTGTGTCGGCGCAGGAACTGATCAGTGATCAGCACTAGGTCTTTTTTGTGCGCCGCCCTTTACCTGGGGGTAGCGGTTTTATTGTCTGGCTGCGTGAGTTCTCGAATCGAACAGTCTCGGCAGGGAGCCACGGGCTTAGCTAAGGGTGAGGCTACAGTGATATTGGGTCGTGCGACATACAATGACCGTGAGACCGAAGAAAGCTTTACAGCCTGTTTGGAAAGTATCCTCGTCTCTGGGACGCCGCCCATTCTTCTGATCTCTCAGGCAGAGTTCAGGGATGATCTTTATCCCTGGTTTGAAGCGAGAACCTCGCCGAAGTCAGCCAGTGACCTTGGCGCATTATTTGCTCAACCTGGTGTGCAGGATAGAATCAGGCAAGCCAATATTCGCTACCTGGCCTGGATTGAAGGAGACACAGTTACGGTCGATAGCGGGGGCTCCATGAGCTGCACTATCAGTACTTTTGGTGGCGGCTGTTTCGGCATGAGCTACTGGGAGCAGGATGCTTCCTATGAAGCTTCTATCTGGGATCTTCACAACCTTAGCGCTGCTGGGCAGATCAGTGCTGATGCCAATGGCACCTCCTATATCGCAGGTTTGATAGTGCCGATACCGATTCTGGCACGTCCTGGGAATGCCGCCTGTCAGGGTCTGGCAGAGCAATTGCGGCAATTTATTCTCGGCGGATAAAAAACCAAGCCTTAATTGGTTTGGTTTTTATTCTTTCTTCTGGGTTTCTATGTCGTCTGGGGAGGCAGTTTCTGTAGGAACTGTTGACTCCGCTTCCTGGGGGGTATCATCTGCCGGTGAGGGTTCCTGACTCTGCGGTAACAGAAGGAAAGGCTGACGCTGGCTTCTAGCGAATTCCTCTGGTTCGCCAGCAACAAGGCGAGGTCGAAAACGGCTTCCCATTAGAAGGCTTTTTAGTATTTTTATCTGGGAATTGGGCACATTTCTATCGTGAATGTCGATTTTCTCGACTTTACCCGCCTCGCTGACAACGTAACTGATGTCGGCGTAGAATTCATCTTCATCTGGGCTAGCGGCGCCTGGGCGCCTCTCTAGGAACAGGGGCGCCAATCTATTAGGATATAACAGCTTGGGTTCCGTAAATAGGCTGTTCCGCGCTTCTGTTTCACCGGGTAAATTTTCCAGCAGGACCCAGGCGGCAGCGTAGGCTGTGCGGGCCTGCTTGCCGCCGGTAATGATGTGGATATCTCCAAGTTCGAGCCAGGCTCTTATATGGTCTAGGGGATCTACTTCGCTCTGTTTTGCTATAATGCCCAAGACTCTTTCCAGTAGTGGTGTGGCCGCTCTGACACTGGTCCGCTGCCTGATTCTGGTCTTGGCAAAACTTCTAAGAGGTTCAATCAATCTCGGGTCATTATGACCATAAGCTGATTCTATGGACACAATAGCAGATTTGTAGAGCCCTACAGATTGGCGAAATATATTGTCTCGACTCAGTAAATAATTTTCTCCCACCCCAAAAGGTAGCTTGCTGCCTCGCTCGGAAAAGTAACTGGCTGCTTTTAGTCTTGCATCACTCAGGGAATCAGAGCCCGATGCAAAATTGGATTCTGCAACTCTTAAACCAAACATCTGAACCAGGTCGGCAGCAGCAAGTCGGTTCTGAAGTAGGTGAAGTCTTGTCAACCAGTCAATTACTTCAGTTTGACCTAAGCTGAAAACGCCATCCTGTCGATGTTGGATGTGCTGGGCCCAGCGAAATTTGTTCTCGGCATCTTGCATCTTTTCTAATTGAATCGAAGTTATACCTGAAGCCAGTAAGGCGTTCAGGAGGTTCGGGCTGAATACCTTGTATTCGGCTTCAATCAATTTAAGCGCTTGCTCAAAAGTATGAGCGGCTTGCTGGTAGTGTCCCAGTGCTGCATCGGCGATCGCTGCATTGCTCAACATTTGCCCTGCCAGAGCGGGATTTTCAGCATGTTTTTCGGAGGCCAGTAACTTATTGGCTTGTTCATGGGCAAGCTTCGATGCTTGTTCCAGGTCTGTCGTGAACAGCTGGCTTAATTCGTCAAAAACCTGTGCCTGACCCGGGTCTGCTATAAACGGTTCAGAGTAAGTGTGTTCGAGCACGGCCTGTTGAGCATAAACTGATCCCGATAAAACCAAATAGAGAAGTGTACCTGCAAGGTATTTCATGTCGGATTCATATCATAAGTTGTAAAAGTTTGAATGATCGAGACGTCATGGGTTGTTATCGGCTGGCCAGATTCTAGCGCGGGGCGGTAACGGCTTGTAATGAGGGTGTCGCGCAGGAGTTTTTTCAGGGAGCGGGGTGCTTCTCCTTCAATACGAATTTCCTTTACCCTGCCCTTGTCTGTCACCGTAAAGTTCAGCTCCAGACTGAGCGTGTTCATGCCAACGGTTTTTTGCAGTCTCAGGGGTAATATCTGTTCAAGTTGTTCTCTCAGGAATGCAAAAGGAGATCCGACAGTTTGGCTTAATTTTTCCTTGTTGCGGGTGATCTCGCCAGCTTTCCTGATAACAATGGGTAACCGCTCCAGATTGTTATTTACAGTAAAAAACTGGGGTGGCAGGTACAGGTCTATGCGTCGTTGTTCCCGGCTCATCTCTTGCAGGAACTGCCGCCTTAGAGGGTCATCAGTAACTCGATAGTATTGCTTCTTTATTTCTTCACGGTCGTTGAACTGCCGGCTGCCGGTGATTAATCTGGGTTCGCTGGTAATTGATGTTGACAGACGCTGCCAGTGCGATATTGCTCTTGCGTGCTGGCTCTCTAACAGGCTGACATCAGCCAGGCGAAACTGGATATCATCTTTGATATCAACCGCTGCCTGTGCTGACTCGGCAATCTGCAGTGCTTCTTCAAGATATTTCCTGTTACAGCAGAGCCCTGCCATCTGGCGGTAGAGTGTCTTGTCTAACAGTAGTTCAATGAGTCGTGGGCTTTGATCATTTTCGCGCGATTCTACCAGGTCAATTGTCTTTGTTACTGTTGTGATCGCGAGTTTGAACTGACCTGAGTTCAGATACCAGTTGGCCAGTGCCCGTTGAGCGGTTATTTTTGAGTCGAGGTTATCGTCTCGATCAGACAGGTAGAAGATAAATGCCTGCAGGCCGTCTGCATTGAGGTAGTCGTGACCTTCCAGAGAAATTGACACTAGCTGATGCATAAGGTTGAGCTGTTCCGGGGTATGCACGCCCTGCTGGCGGTGCAGGATGTGCTGAGCTCGGCGCAATGCCTCAACAGCCATTTCACGGTCATTATTTTTTGCCAGTAATAGGGCATAATTTGTTAGGGGTTCGATCATTTGCAACGAGAAAGGCCCTGCTTCCTGCTCAAGCAGACTTATTTTCTCTTGCCATTGCTGTCTATCATGGAGGTATTGCTGAGTAGGGTCTTGCTCTTTCGCAGCAGGCAAGGTGGCTGCAGCCATCGCAGACAGAGCCACAGAGCTGATGAGCAGATTAAGGAAAGAAACTAACAGCTGCTGTCGCATGGCAGGTTATCATGACTCATTTACTTGTATTATTCAGAAACAAGCAGAAGGTGCAAATAATAGAGCTTATTCAGTTGATTTTCAGGTTTACGCGGCAATAATAATCGGCTATAGGTTTTGATTAGCTTATGTTGAAGCACACGTTATGTTGAAGTACGCGTTATGTCGAAGCAAGGGAAGGTGATGGCATTATTGATGCGGGTCTGGCAGGAAGGTCGTTTTAAGCATAACTGTCTAGACAGCAGAACAGGATTGCATGGCACTTAACACAACAATAGAGTCTAGAGTATCAATATAAGGCAGCTAAAATGACATCTTGGCGCAAGCTTCT
>JAPKEK010000201.1 GCA_028822125.1 Pseudomonadales bacterium
CGAACACCACACCCGCATTATTCCATTGCCAATCCAGCGCCTCCAACAGGGTGGGAATCCAACCAGCTCCACTTTCGACTGAGACAAATTTCAATGATGGGAAACGATGACAAACACCCCCGCAGATAAGCTCTGAGATTCCCAGGCCATTGCCGATGAAGGCCAGTGCGGAGTATCTGGCAAATTTAGCTTTCCGCCCCATGGGGCCACCCCTGGGAGAAAACTCACCTTCTTTAACACCGAGAGCGGCTTGTCCGCCAATATGAAAACTGATCGGCAGATCAAAACTCTGAGCACATTCCCAGACTGGATCCCAATAAGTGTCTGATAGGTCTGGTTGCTTGAAATCCTGGGGTTGGCTGGGAAACAGGACGGACCTGTGCCCGAGCTCCGCACAACGGCTAATCTCTGCGACTGATTCAGCCACATCCCAGAACGGCAAGGCACAGACGGCCAGTAGCCGTTCCGGGCTGGCACCGGTCCACTCAATAAGGAAGTCATTGTATGCCCTGACACAGGCCAGCTTCAGTTCTTTATCCTTCATTGCTAAGAAATTCTGCGAACCAAATCCGCCTACGTTCGGGTAGATTACCTGCGCATAGATGCCCTGCTCATTCATATGAACCAATCTGGCTTTAGCATCGTAGGCGCTGGCGTCGATATCCTGGTAAGTCGCTGGAAACTCGTTCGGCGGGCGGCCATTATAACCCGCCATGGACACCGCCCCGGGTGCCAATCCCCGTTTTCCGTTGATGAACCAAAAATCCCGACCCTTAACGCGTTCTATATGGGGGACAAGATCGTGCCACTTACCAGCAACACGAGAAGTCCACAGATCCGGCGGCTCAGTAATATGCGTATCCACATCAATTACAGCGTGTTCAGAAAACAGTGCCATGGTTACCTCCTGAAAATTCGACGGCTGAATGCCGGCCTGATCTACGTTTTCTGGATTGACTGCACCTTTTAACTGCACAGCTTAACTGTACGGCTTAACTGTACAGTTTAACTGCACAGCACGATTGCACAGTCTCCTTAGGCTAGCAGCACAAAGCACAATTATTGCCGATTCACTTCCCACACTACTGCGTCAATTGTCTGGGATCAAGTGATCCGCTACCAACCTACTATCACGCTGCTCCAGCCCCGGCCAAAGCAGGCCTTAGATGCCCCCAGCCTGGCTGATTCCACGGCTACCCGGCCTAACATCAAGTCACCACCCGGCTGTACCCTGTTAGTTCAACCACAAAACGGATCGGTCAGTTCAATAGTAAACTTGCCTTTGACCCAACCGCAACAGCCAACGATGTCTGGCCATTGTCCCTGCTCGTCATCGTTGGCAGCCGATCCGAAGGGTAAACTCTAATGCTGGCATGTTTTACGTCCGCGACTGTTAACCTGGGGTACCTGCCGCAGACCCTACAAAGGGGTACCCTCCCTTGCCGAATAACGTCATAATACAAATCGAAATCAGCGTTCACAGGAGAACCGGCCATAGCCAGCGCGAGTGACTATACAGCGGCCGATATCGAGACAATGTTTGAAGCCGTGAAAAACTGGGGCAGGTGGGGACGCGATGATGAACGCGGTGCTTTGCACTTCATCACACCGGATATCATCAAAAATGCCGGCAGACGGGTGCAAACCGGAGAGGCTGTATCCTGCTCGCTGGCATTTTCCAGCCGACCGGCTCCGGATAACCCGCGTCCAGGGCAGCACATGATGGTCGTTGCAGGTGACGCCTGTACCCATGGAGAGGGCATGGCCGGCCTGGATGCAACCTGCATACCCTGGCTGCACCACACAAAGGTCGCCTTGCTGGGTTCTGACGGCGTTTCCGATGCCATCCCCCGCGGCAGGGACCGAAGGTTGGCCAATGCCCATTCATCAATGTGGTATTGTTGCGATGGGGCTGCAATTGCTCGATAATCTACGACTCGACCAGCTAATGGAAACCTGCAGTCGCAACAGTCGTTGGGAGTTCTTTATGGTTGTAGCACCCTTAAGGGTAAAGCGTGGTACCGGATCACCCATCAATCCCATCGCATTTTTTTAATTCAGCTTATGACGACCTACTCACTTGTAAAAAACAAGAACGGCTATTTGCTCAGGGCGAGGGGAAGCGAACTGGAATTTACTTCCCTGGCAGACGACAACTGCATGTGGTCACAAAAAGGCGATGTCCTGACCAATGCAGGCAACGGTATAGAAATAAGCTACCGTGCAGGGGATAAGATCCAAGATCACCTCACCGATCTTTCTCCTGGCCCAGGTCAACGGCCCTCTGAGCACCTGACAGAACTACGGCGGGAGGGTATGACTGTTGTTAACGGCGTGCTCGACCCGGAGGCAATTGCCAGGATTAAACAGCAATGTGCGCAGCGTCGAGCTCGCCTGCACGCCGATGAAAACCCTTATGACGGCTTTTTCTGGATGGACGGTGGACTCCACTGGTGCATTGACCTTGTACACGCCGTTAGCCATCCGATCGCACTATGGATCATGCAGGAATTCATGCAAACCAGTGACATCCACTTCTGTCATGAGCCAATCATTACCACCCTAAAACCGGCAAAAGATCTCCTCGAAACGTTTCCCGATGACGGCTGGCACGCCGACTACCCTTATCATCCAGGTGTATTCCCTGATGAACATTGGCCCACCGATCCCTCCCTGGGACTGCAGTTTAATATCTGCGAGGATCCGTTTCGAAAAGACAATGGCGGCACCCAGTACCTTCCCGGCTCCCATCATAGATTACACTGGCCTCCTGCTGAATTTAACCAGGGTGGAACCCACCGGGGAGAGGGGCTTCACAAAAATGTTGAACATATCGAAGCACCTGCTGGCTCAGCTGTCTTATACGATTCTAGAACCTGGCATCGCCGATGTGATGAATCAAATATAAGCGGCAAAGATCGCATAGCCGTCCTCAATGCGGTTACCCCATCGTGGGTACTTCCTATGTCAGACAAGAAACCCGCAAGCAAAAAATATAGAACCTCTGATATTTTCAATCAGATCTCCGAGCGGGAACGTCAGGATATTGATCGACTATGCTGCCATGCAACATCGACAACACCACCCGGTATGCCGCTATTGAATCGCCGGACCCCTCGGGGAAAAAAATGAACCCGAACGGGCAGGGTAATATACAAAGACAACTGTCGTTGGCGGGCGCGGAAAATGTGCGGGACCTGGGCGGTTATACAACAAAATCAGGCCAGATAACCCAATTTCAGCGTTTCGTTCGTTCCGGCGACATGCATTCCCTTAACCTCGATGATCAACAGACCCTGCTTGATTACGGTATCAAATCGGTTATTGATTTACGTATGTCCTGGGAAATTAAAGCTCAACCCAACGTATTCCATCGATCCTCGATGCTTGATTACCAGATTCATGATTTCTGGGGTAACCGTTTTAATGATTATCGATCCATTAACAAAACTGCACCACCTGCCAGGAAGCTTGCCGACCTCTACTGCCGCGGACTGGAGCTATCAGGCTTCGTGATGGCAGAGATCATGCGCACCTTTGCAGAAACCAAAACCGGTTATCTATTTCACTGCCGCTCAGGAAAGGACCGGACAGGGCTGGTCGCAGCCATGCTGCTGGCCATTGCAGGCGTCGCCGATGACACCATCTGCCAGGATTTTGCACTGACTCGGCAGTATCTGAAAACGGGCACTATCAACCCAATTGCAGCATCGGCTCCGGGCGCCTGGCAAAAAACCTGCGAACCCGAAACAATGCAGTTCACCTTAGATTTTCTCACAGACCGCTATGGCGGTGCGGTCAGCTATCTTCAACACAATGGCTTACTTTCCGTTGAGTTGCAGCGCATTAAGAATTGCCTTACCGGCTGAACACTTAATCAAACAGTCCTCTTGGATTACGCATCATGAGACGGTAGTCCGGCCCCTCAGCCTGCCAGCCATAAGGCTGCTTTGCTCCCAGGAGCGTGCTGAACCGCGCATCATCGTGACGCGCCAGAACGGCTTCGGGCACGACACCCTTATGCTGCTCCTGGGTCTGCACATACTGCCGACAGAAATACACTGCAAGGTTCATTCGGATACCGGGAATTTCCCGAGCAAAGGACCCATGCCAGGTATTGCCATGCCAGATAACTGCATCACCTGGATCTATGTTCATAGCGGTCGCACTAGTGTTGGTCTGATCACCAGAGAGCTGCATCTCATCAAAACGGGGCTGCCTGGCGTAGCGGTGGCTTCCCGGTACCAAAGCAAGCGCCCCGGCCTCTCTTGAGTAGGGTGTCAATGCATAATTTACATTGGCAACCTGCGAATACGCAGGGAACGGAGCAGGCATGCCATTTCCATTATCAGAGTGCAGCACCAGGGGATCACCCCCCGGACCTTTGAAGTGGCAGCCCATGGACGACAACAGAGCGCTTTCTCCAAGCAGGTAAGTAACCAGAGCCAGCGGTCTTGTCTCCATCAGGATGCTCTCAAAGACTTCATCATCGTATAGCAGATAGGGTATGTAGGTCAGTCCCTCGAATCCTGCCCCGGTTTGAAGATCAACTTCCTTGGCCGTTTGTTTTTCTACACGAGAGATAATCGCCTGTTTTGCCTTGGAAACTGTTTCCGCCGATAAAACCCGTTTGATGGTGGTAAAACCTTGGATTTCGAGCTCAGCAACATGATTCTCAAGGCCCTGCATTCGTACATTGTCAATAACCTGTTCCATATCCTTTACTTGCACCCTGTTTCCTCCCAAATTCACCTCATGGTTCCCTAGCTGACGCGGTTAGGCAGATTGTTCGAAATCACCTGCGCTTGATCTTTCGGCACATAAAAATAAGACCCAGGCCTGAAATCATAACCTAGATCACCACACAATCTCCTCTGCCTGGGTGTGCATTTCTCAAGAATGGCGCCGGAAACCGGTGAATCGTAGCTCCTCACCCACAACTGACAGTAATTGTAGAGTATTATTTTTCTCGATGTTCCTGAGAGATTCTGAGCAGGCCCGTGCCAGAGAGAATGCGTAAACATGACTGCATCACCCGCTTTGAGTTTCAAGGCAACCGCGCCTTCTGAATTAGGCGTGATAGCTCGTTTTCCTTCAAAGGGGATCTGACTAACGTGACTTCCCGGGAAAACGGTCAGACTGCCGCTCTGTTCGGTCAAACTATCCGTCAGGATGTACATGATTTTAACGGCTATAGGCTGGGCATCGGCGGCAACCCGCGTCAGGCGCAGCGATTCTCCTCCGTCGGTATGAATGTAACCAGGAAATTTGTCAGTAGAAGGCCGCACAATAGCCTGGGTCATGGATAACATAATGTTCGGTCCCATAAGATCAACCAGGTAGTCGAAGCCGGGTTGCCGGTCCACCAGGTTAATAAAACTCGGGCCATATTGCAGGAGCTCACGACGGTCCATAAACCCTTCTGGATTAAGATCCCTGGCGTGCTCAAGCGTTGAGTAATGTCCGATTGGAAACTGCGGGTCGCGATCGGGTTCAAATCCCGGAAGAGACCGAATCCGGCTTAACTGCTCGGCATAATGATCCACCTCCTGGGGGCCTAATAAGCCTTCAAGGTGCAGGAAACCATTGGACTGAAA
>JAPKEK010000202.1 GCA_028822125.1 Pseudomonadales bacterium
GTACAAAATGATCGGGGTGAATTAATAGACGGTGCTTTAGTCAAATTCATTTTGACTGGGCAGGGTCGACTGAGCAAAACAGAAAATATAACCCGAGCGGGTGTTGCATCGACCACTATCCTGGCTGGTACTTCAGCGGGATTTGGCTCTATAGCTGCCAGCACGGTTATTGCCGGTACGGCGCTTGCCTCCAATGCAGGCAATACCATCGCATTTGAATCCGTGGGTGATGAACCTTTTGTGGGTGAAGGCTCAAGTAATCTTTTAATTTCGGTGACGTTGGATACCAATAACCCTTCGTCGAGTGTTGAATTGGATGCTGAATATACGGGAGAGTTAGAGGCGCTTGTTAGCCAGTCAGATGGCACACCTGTCGCGAATTTGATTGTGCAGTTTGAACTGGACGGTAATGTAGGTACCCTGTATCCGCAGAATGGCCTGACATTGACTAATAGCGATGGGATAGCACGTGCGGCAGTGACTGCAGGGTCGGTTTCCGGTGCCGGCACAGCCAAAGCCTCTATTATCATAGAGGGCCAGACTTTCAATTCAGACTCCGTGGTCTACGCCAGTCTGGGAAACGAGGAGGGCGGAGCGCCAGCCACTGTTAATGTGTCGTTCAACAGCATATCGGTAGATGAAGATGTAGCTCGTGTTGTGACGACGGCTAATCCGGCAACTATATTGATTCAGGTGACTGATTCTTCTGGAAACCTGCTTCAGAATAGAAAAATATTCATCAGTACCACCCTGGGATCTCTTCGACCTTCCACCAGCAACGAACCGGGAGAATCCAGTCATGAAATGGTTACAGCCGATGGTACGGCACAATATGAATTGCTGGCACCGGACTCGTTAGCCTCGAAAAACGGCACTTTAGCCGTGATTGTGGGCAGTACAACCGAACTTATTCAGTTTGAATTGGGTATAGATGGTCTGCAATTAGGCATCTGCACAGGCGGTACAGGGGCGACTGATTGTGGTGATGGAACGACCTTTGATCCGGGACAGTTAGATTTTGCATCAAATCCACTATCTGCTTTGGGAAGCACCGTTGTAACCCTGCTGGTTGTTGATGCTGATAATGTCCCGGTAGCGGGTATCGAGGTTGGCTTTGCAACGAACTGTTCGAACGATGCGACAGCGCAGATAACGGCAACGGGAACGTCTAATGTACTGGGCGTTGTAAGCTCGTCTTATGTTGCTGATGGCTGCGAAGGCCTGGATACCGTCACTGCAACGGAATTTAGCTCAGGCGTGGTTGCCAGTGGTGATTTGGAGGTTTTATCTGCAATGATCGGCTCGATCCGTTTTGAGAGCGTCACCCCGGCCGATATACAGATCAAAGGCTCAGGTGACAGCACAGCCATTGTCCTGTTCCAGGTTCTCGATGTGCAGGGATTAGCGGTTGCCGATGCGCTGGTGAGCTTTGAACTGACCTCTGCTATAGGGGGAGTGAGCCTGGTCGGATCCGATGATCTGTCCGATAGCGAAGGTTATGTCACGGCGCTGGTTCAGGCAGGTCTGATAGCTACAACGGTACGGGTCAGAGCCAGTGTTGATGTTGACCTGGATGGCGATGGCGAGACAGCGGATGATGCAACCTCGCTGGAAACGCTGTCTGATGGACTGTCAATCAATACCGGTATACCTGATCAGAACAGTATGTCGCTGGTTGCATTAGAGCTTAATATAGAAGGCGACCGTTATGACGGTACAACCACTCAGGTAACCGTTCGGTTGGCCGATGCTTTCAATAATCCTGTTCCGGACAATTCTACGGTTCAGTTTCGAACCGAATTTGGCTCGATCGAGTCGTCGTGTAACACGACTGAGGGTGCTTGCTCAGTTGTCTTCACCAGTCAGGAACCGAGGCTACCGGTTAACCCGAATACCACTGTTCAGGAAATAGGTGTTGCTAGTTGCCCGTCACTCTGGATCGTCGATGAGCCAGTTACTATTGATGGCACCGGTGCGGGGATGACAGAGTATGTTCCCCTGGCAATTGCCAGAGTTGAAAAGCCCGATGGCAGCGGCTTACTGCAAAGCAGCGAAGATGTCAGTAGAGACTGGTCTGCGACCAGCTCAGGGATAGCGTGTGACAGTGCCGAATGTACTGGAGATCTGCTGATTAGTTATGCACGTCTGTATCTGGATGAAACCGGTGGCGCTGATGGCTTAAATGATCCTGACGATCCAGCCGTATTGAGCCCCGGCGTGGCAACTGCACCTTTTTATTCCAGGGCTGGGCCGTGCATGGCTGGCACCAGGTTAAAGTCGCCGGAAGCATCGGCGTACCTGGGAGGGTTGGGCCAGATTTATGGTGTACGCGGTACCATACTGGCATTTGCTCAGGGTGAGGAAACCTTTATCGATACCAATGGCAATGGTTTGTATGATTTTGGCGACCCCTTCGTTGACCTGCCAGAGGCTTTTCATGACTTAAATGAAGATAATGTCTTCGCAAATGGCGATCCGGCTGCGGATGGTTCAAGGGATTTTGAAAATCCCTCTTGTTATGGCCCGCGATCGCCGGTGACTGATGCGGGGGAAATACTTGATAAGTGTTATCAGCAAGGCGGTGAAGAAGAGACCTTTGTTGATTTCATCACGGATGGTTACTTTAACGAGGGTAATGGAATCTATAATGGAACCCTGTGTCCGGAAGCTGTCAGTGACAGAGCAGACACCTGTGATAATGACGGTGATCCGTGCAGTGAGGAGGAACGATATTGCAGTAGAGATCTGGTGAATGTCCGCCGCGATATTGTTTTAGTGATGTCCGGATCATTTGCAAGGTTTGGTGTACGTGACGCTGCCACGTCAGAATGGATTAACTCTGTTACGATCAGAAGAGGCGTCGCTGAAGAAGTTGCCCTGGAGCATTTTGATGCCTCGGTTGATGTCTTTACTAACGATGGAACCTTAGTGCCTCACGGACAGGATTTTAGTGTCGGTTGGGGAGATACGCAGGTTGCTGCCGGTATTGGAGATACGGTCGAATTACGATCAGGGTCAGGCGACGTCATCGTCGATATCTCTGACCGTTTTAATACCGGCCTGGCATCGGGGACTACGGTTGCGGTCACGGCTGATAGTACTACGTGTAAGGTAACCGGTCAGGACAGCTATACTTTCGGTAATAGATCCATCCCGGCAAGTATTGTCATTGGGCTTGCGCCTCTGGATAGTGTCGAGAGCGGAGCAGGCTCGATAGAAATAAGGGTGGCAACCCCCAACGGTAACGAATCGTTGCGTTCGTTTTCCTGTGAGTTTTAATATAGGCACCTGATTTCAATTGGCTGAATTTAGGCAGGCTGGCCTGAGTCTACCAGGTTTGACTATTCAGAGATTCAAGCCAGGGATTCAAGGTAACTGGCTGCTACCCATAAGATCCGTGTCTATTGATTTGGCTGCTTGCCTGCCTTCGTTGATCGCTCTGACCACCAGATCCTGGCCACGTCGGCAATCGGCGGCAGCGTAGACTTTTTCTATAGACGTTCGGAAGTCAGTATTATTTGCTTCAAAATTGCCACGATTGTCAAGTCTCAGAGCGACTGATTCAATTGGGTAGTGCTCGGGTTGCAGGAACCCCATGGAAAGCAGGATCATGTCTGCTTGCCAGCGCCGTTTTGAGCCAGGGAGTTCATTGAATTGATGATCAACATCGACGGTGACGATTCCAGTTAAGGCGCCATTATCACTGCGAAGAATTTTTTTGCTAAGCACCGAGTAGACTCTTGGATCCTTGCCAAACAGATGTGCGGATTCTGTATGCCCGTAGTCTAAGCGATGAATTACCGGCCAGAGGGGCCAGGGATTATTCTCGGCTCGGTGCTCGGGTGGTTGAGCGAGTATCTCGAAATTCACCAGGCTCTTGCAGCCGTGCCTTAGTGACGTGGCAATACAGTCTGTACCCGTATCACCCCCACCGATGACAATGACATTTTTGTCTTTAGCTGATACGTAGTTTCCGTCCTGGAAATCAGAATCGAGCAAGCTTTTGGTGCTGGCTGTAAGGAATTCCATAGCCATATGCACGTCTGGGCCCTGGCGTCCTTCGATGTCAAGGTCTCTTGCTAAGCTTGAACCGGTTGCGAGCAGGACCGCATCGTGATCTCTGACCAGATTCAAAAGCGGCGTAGTGCGGCCAATATCAGAGTTGGTTTGAAAGATAACACCTTCATCTTTCATGAGCTGGATGCGTCGTTCGATCAGGTATTTATCAAGTTTCATGTTGGGAATACCATACATTAACAAACCGCCCAATCGGTCTGATCGTTCATGGACGGTTACCCGGTGGCCAGCCTGGTTGAGTTGTGCCGCGGCCGCCAGCCCACACGGGCCAGAGCCTACGATTGCTATAGTCTTGTCAGTACGCTGGTTTGGTGGGTTTGCCTGAACCCAACCTGCTTCGAAACCTTTATCAATAATTGCGGATTCGATATTTTTGATGGTCACGGCTGGATCGGTAATTCCCAGTACGCATGCGCCTTCGCAGGGAGCCGGACAGACCCTGCCGGTAAATTCAGGGAAGTTGTTTGTTTTATGGAGACGATGAAGCGCTTCGTGCCAGTCGCCACGATAAACCAGATCATTCCATTCAGGTATCAGGTTGTATATGGGACAACCATGGTCGCTTTGGCAGAAAGGCACGCCACAGTCCATGCAGCGGGCTCCCTGGGTCTGTAGTTGACTTGGTTCAGGGACAGTATAGATCTCCCTGTAATCCAGGAGGCGGTCAGCGGCATCCCTGTAAGGGACCGTTGCTCTGCTGAATTCTTTGAAGCCAGTGTTTTTACCCATTTTGTCTATCTCGTCAGGCTCTGCCGGCTGTTGGAAGATTCCAGAGCTTTGTCTAAAATTCGTTTGTAGTCAGTTGGCATGACTTTGACGAAGTGCTTTGATGCGTTACGCCAGTTTGTCAGTATTCTGCCAGCGACCGCTGATGCTGTAAATTCCTGATGTTTGCTGATCAGGTCACGTATCGTTTTCAGGTCTGCCGTGTTCAGGCTTTCTAGTTCGAAAGTTTCATTATTGCACTGCTGTTGGAAACACTGCTCGGGATCGTAGACATAGGCGATGCCTCCGCTCATGCCTGCACCGAAGTTTCGTCCCGTTGGACCCAGTACAATGACGGTACCACCGGTCATATACTCGCAGCCGTGATCGCCAATACCTTCGACGACGGCAATAGCGCCACTGTTCCTGACGCAGAAACGCTCGGCTGCTATACCGCTGAAGAAGGCCTCTCCTGAAGTTGCACCATACATAACAACGTTGCCCAGCAAGATGTTCTGTTCGGCTTCAAAGGTACTTTCCCGGGGTGGGTAAATAATAAGCCTGCCACCTGATAAGCCCTTTCCTACGTAATCATTGGCATCACCTTCAATTTCTATGGTAATGCCCTTGGCGAGCCATGCACCAAGGCTCTGCCCTGCCGAACCTGACAGTTTGATGTGGATAGTGTCATCAGCCAGAAGAGCACCTTTAGTTGCTTTGGCGACTTCGTGGGAAAGCATGGTGCCTACCACCCTATTGGTATTAATAATGGGAAGATCAATACGC
>JAPKEK010000203.1 GCA_028822125.1 Pseudomonadales bacterium
ATCGAGCCGCCAATGCTTCCACCGAGCTAATGAAATCAAGCCGTTCGAACTCCATTAGAAACGTCAATGCACTACCCGATGCCTGGCACCCAAAACAATAATAAAACTGTTTATCCTGGCTAACGCTAAATGAGGGGGACTTTTCCTGATGAAACGGACACAGACCTGAATAATTCTGGCCTGTTTTCTTAAGCGTAACCCGACTTTCAATAATCTCAACAATATCGGTGCGGGCAAGAAGGTCGTCAATAAAAGCTGAGGGGATCACCGTCTTAGTATTGTCATCTGTTTGTGATCTAGCATCGCACCGACGTTCATGACAAGCAAGTGTGTTCTTGGAATTAAGCCAGCTTTTGTTTTACCTGGGCTCCTACCTGGCCCATGTCTGCCCGGCCCTGAAGCTCGGCTTTGAGATGCGCCATTACCTTGCCCATCTGCATTACAGAAGTTGCTTCTGTCTCTGCTATTGCCTGGTCAATCAACGCCTCTATCTCGCTTTCAGAGAGCGCTTTAGGAAGATATTCGGCTATCAGGTCAAGTTCAAACTGTTCCTGTCCCGCCAGGTCGGCTCTTCCTGCAGCTTGATACTGGGCAAAGGAATCGCGCCGCTGTTTAACCATTTTAGTCAATATAGTCAGCACAGCAGCATCATCGACTTCACAACGGTCATCGACTTCTTTTCTTTTGATTTCAGACATAATGAGCCGCAACGCCCCTAATTTCTGTTTGTCCCGGGCACGCATGGCATCCTTCACCGCTTCCTGCAACTGCAACTTTGTGGTGCTGGCCATAATTTTTGCTGCGCTAATGAAGATTTTCTAGTACAGACGCTCTAATTTTCGAGATTCGCGCTGGACTTTCTTAGCATAGCGCTTTACCGCTGCAGCAGCTTTTCTCTTGCGTATTGAGGTAGGTTTCTCGTAAAACTCTCGCTTTCTCACTTCTGCCAACACACCTGCTTTTTCGCAGGATCGCTTGAATCGTCTTAAGGCGATATCGAAAGGTTCATTTTCTTTGACTTTAACAAATGGCATAGCTATTCAATGTCTGTATTTATGAGAAGGCGCAATTCTAACGATATCGTTGGCAAAAAGCAAAGACCTGTCACAACCAGGCCTATGCCCTCTCAACCTATTTCAATAACCCTACCTCACTATATGCAGGAAGAGGAATTCGATGGCGATTAGCGGTACAATTTTCATCTTTTCACTCCAACTAGAGCCAGGAGCCATGCGCGTATTAGGTATCGAAACTTCCTGCGACGAAACAGGCGTTGCTATCTATGACTCCAAACATGGGCTCCTGGCTGATTTACTCTACAGCCAGGTAGCCCTTCATGAACAGTATGGCGGTGTGGTGCCAGAGCTGGCTTCCAGGGATCACATCCGAAAATGTCTACCTATGATTGACCTGGCGTTAAAGGAGTCAAATACCCGCTTTAAGGACCTTGATGGAATTGCTTATACCGAAGGACCTGGGCTGGTCGGCGCCCTGCTAGTTGGCGCAAGCATTGCGCGGTCTCTGGCTCTGGCTTTAGACATCCCTGCCATTGGCATTCATCACATGGAAGGGCATCTGCTTGCTTCTCAGTTGACCAGTAAGCCACCGGAATACCCGTTTGTAGCACTCCTTATTTCCGGTGGGCACACCCAGCTTATGGCGTGTCACCAGCCAGGCAGCTACGAGTTACTGGGCGAATCGATAGATGACGCAGCAGGAGAAGCTTTTGATAAAACAGCGAAAATGCTGGGCTTAAGATACCCCGGTGGCCCGGAAATAGAAAAACTGGCAGTAAAAGGCACTGCCGACCGCTTCACCTTTCCCAGACCCATGACCAGCAAACCAGGGTTGAACTTCAGCTTCAGTGGGCTCAAGACTTTTACAAGAAACACCCTTGCTGGGATAGAGCAACCTTCGGATCAAGATAAGGCAGATATTGCGCGTGCTTTTCAGGACGCTGCAATTGATACTATCAGAATCAAATGTGAGCGAGCCCTTGTAAGCACTCGACTTCCTAGTCTGGTGATTGCTGGCGGTGTCAGTGCCAACCAGTCACTACGCACCAGCCTTGCTCAACTTACAATCCAACACAATACAGCACTGTTTTACCCAGAGCTCCGTTTCTGCACCGATAACGGCGCCATGATCGCCTTTGCCGGTATACTGCGATTGAACAGCGTGAAGGGTAACAATCACAGTATTCAGGTCAGGCCGAGGTGGCCCATGACCGAACTCGAAAAGATCGCGATATGATCGACGTCATAACAATAGAGTCTCTTCAGGTGGACACCATCATTGGTGTTTATCCTCGAGAGCGCAAGATAAAACAGACCATTTTGGTTGACCTGGAACTATACAAAGACCTTTCCCAATCAGCCAACAGCGATCAGCTAGAACACACCCTGGACTATGATCAGCTCAGCAAAGACCTGGCCGAATTTATAAGTAAAAGCTCATTTAATCTGATCGAGGCACTGGCGTCCGGGATTGCTGATTATGTAATGACCCATTTTGGCGTTGCTGATCTACGAATCACTGTTCACAAACCAGGGGCGATTGCGCTCGCTAAAAACGTCAGCGTCACACTACAAAGAGGGCAACTGCCAAATCAGAACGCCCTACCTTCAAGCACGCCATAACAAAATAGCTAGGCCCGTTGCTTGACCAGAGACTACCCTAGAATAACCTGACTTAACTGAGGATTCAGGCAAACCGGTCTAACCGGAGAACTCAAAAGACAATCCCTCGAATAGTAGTTTAGCCGCTATCAAGTTAGGTTAGCTGCAATTATAATAAACACAGAATTTTCGATCAGTAATACACCATGAATAGTACAACACTCTCAACAATAAAAGCCCTAGCGCCGTTTAATTCCATGACAAAGCATCAGTTTAATGCGGTTATGGCTGAAGGCAATGTAACCCAAAAAGCACGCGGTACGCTGATCTTCAAACGATCAACAGCTGACGATTATCTTTATTGGCTGATTGAGGGTTCTGTCAATTTATTGGATGCCAAATTCGATACATCTGTCTGTCGAGCCGGTGATCAGCAGGCAAGCGGCGCGATAGACGATTGCTCGCCTCACCGTGTTTCAGCCGTCTGCAATGAAGACAGCCTGATATTGGCTGTTAATAAGACAAGCCTGGCCACCATTGTAGAAAACATAGAAGAAAGTGATAGCAATGATGAAACTAAAGACTGGATGAGTGCACTGCTGTCCACGCCGCTGTTTGAGTTCATACCACCAAAAAATATTCAGACTTTATTTAAACGTTTTGAACAGGTCCACCATCAAAAAGGGGACATTATTATTCGACAGAACGACCCAGGAGATTATTTCTACGCTATTCGCTCCGGTCGAGTCAAAGTCGTATTGGAAAAAGATGGTGCCAACATACTGCTGGCAGAACTGGGGATCGGTGATACGTTCGGACAGGATGCTCTGGTCAGCGACGACTTAAGAAATGCCACTATAACCACGTTGTCAGCCTGCACCTTGATGCGTCTGGCTGAGCCGGAATTTGAAGAACTGCTGATGGAACCGGTTATAGAATACGTCAACCAAACGGACATCGAGGAGATGGGCAAACTAACCGATGCAAAACTGGTAATCATCGATCTGCGGCCACTTGAGAATAGCAATCAATCGAAGTATCCGGGAAGCATAAACATACCGCTACTGCTGCTCAGAAAAAACATGACCCAAATGTCAAAAGATAATGTCTTCATAATGGTAGGCCAAAGCAAACCTAAATTTGCTGAACTTGGCGCCTATCTTATGAATGAACGAGGCTTTACCGCTTACGTTCTGGCTTCAGATTAGGGCTAAAGTGATGAGGAATCTCACACCAATCGATAAATGGTTGTTAAACCTGGATGAAGCAATTCGTTCGACTACCGGCAACCTGCCCGCCAGCGACGAAAATCGATCCTGGCAAAACGACGATCAACCGGCTCTGTCAATACAGCAGAAACGCCTCTCATCACGACTAATGCGAGTCAATCACTGCGGCGAGGTCTGTGCGCAGGCCCTCTACAGTGGGCAATCAATCACCTCAAAAAGCCTCGCCACCAGAAATCACATGCTAGCCGCAGCTGAAGATGAGCGCAAACACCTGATCTGGTGCCAGAACCGGCTCACCGAGCTTGACTCTCATGTGAGTTATCTCAACCCGGTTTGGTTTGCAACTTCTTTTCTCACTGGCATGGCGACAGGTTTAATGGGCGACTCAATCAACCTTGGTTTCGTGGCGGCAACCGAGGAGGAGGTCTGCAAGCATTTGGATAAACACATTGAGTTGCTACCCAATCAAGACCGGAAGTCCAAAGAAATTCTTGCCGCAATGCGCGATGATGAACAGCGTCACCATCAGGATGCACTGTCGCTGGGTGGCCTGCGCTATCCATCTCCCATAAGAAGAATCATGACTGCAATTTCCGGACTGATGACAAAGACCACCTACTGGTTGTGAATCCCATCCTGGTACCAGAACGGTTTTGCCAGCGGCTGCTTCATTCCTGCCGGGCTATGGGAGGATGGTAAATAATCTGAACTTTGACACCCGATGGGTCCCTGCAATAGAAACTTTTAGCACCGTCCCTGTGGATTCGCGGAATTGTCAGCAGGGTGATCTTGTTCTCAGCAAGAAACTCATACCACCTATCAATACTATCGATATCATTCACAAAAAAACCAATATGGTCCAGATTGCCCAATCCTGTTGCTGTTTCAGCACGATGCAACGCTAGATTGTCGTTACCACTGGTGAGATACACATTATCCTGATCCGGTCGCCATTCAACTTCCATACCCAGCAATTCCACATAGAAAGCTTCCGTCTTTTCGAACTCATCGACGAATAGGGCAACATGCCGCATGCCATTGGTTTTTCCCGGTCTGGTTTTCATGTCAACTGCCGGATTTCATGATCATAACTAATCGTCACGCCCCCAGCTTCCAGCATCATCGAGGCAGAACAATATTTTTCAGAAGATAATTTTATAGCCCTTTCAACCTGTGCTTGCTTGAGGTCAATACCTGTAACAACGAAATGCAGATGTATGCTGGTAAATACTGCGGGTATCGAGTCAGCACGGGTAGCTTCAACTTCTGCCACACAATCAGTAACCTGCTGCCTGCTCTTGTCCAGGATCTGTATAACATCGTAGCTGGTACAACCAGCAAGCCCCAAAAGCATTAATTCCATAGGCCTAAAGCCAATATTTCGGCCGCCGGTTTGCTCGGGTCCATCCATAACCACGGTGTGCCCGCTTGCCGACTCTGCCAGAAACATCTTTCTACCTAACCACTTAACACTTCCTTCCATCTAGGAGATTCCCCGTACCGATCTGCTGATCTCACATTATTCCTGTTCGATCTGCCTGATGCTAACAAAATTCAACATGTAACATAATCCACATCGATATCTTACACTGTTATATTCTAAATCAATCCATCAGAATGTAGAGAACCTTCTCCAACGCTAAAATGACGATGCCGCCTAACAACCAGGCTGGTACTGACAGCTTCAATGCATTTCTGACGCTTTCCCGG
>JAPKEK010000204.1 GCA_028822125.1 Pseudomonadales bacterium
ATGAACGGTAGCGTCGGGTGGCAGGCATCACCCAGTAAGGTTATGCAGCCTGTACCCCAGGATGGCAGTGGCGGTCTATCGAACAGGCCCCATTTGTATAAAGTGTCCGGTTGGGCGAGATCAAGCAGCATTTGAATGTCTGGGTGCCATTGAGCAAAGCTGGCTTTTAGTTCAGCGGGGTCACCGGGTTCTGTCCAGGATTCAATTTGCCACGTTGGCGTTTCAACAACGCAGACACAATTCAGCATTGCTCCTGAACTGACATAGTAGTGAACAAAGTGCGCACCAGGCCCCCACCAGGCAGTTGCTTTAGGTTTTATCAAACCTGTTTTGATGCGCTCTGAAGGCACCAGCATTCGCCAGGCAATATTCCTGGTAAATCGAGGCTCTTCTGGCCCTAACAGGTGTTGTCGAACCATGGAGTGGATACCGTCAGCGCCTATTAGTAAATCTGAGCTGAATTGCTGGGGCTGTGACGTTTTGGTGGCTGTTAGGTTCGCTTGAGCAGAATCCTGGTCAATATATACGACACGAGAAGACAGATGGACTTCTATATTTTTCTGCCGGCTGACAGCCTCTGCCAGTATTGAAATCAGGTCTGCGCGATGAATATTAATGTAGGGGAAACCATATTTTTGCGTGCAGGCATCACCCAAGGCAATTTCGCTAATTGTCTTGCCGTTTTTCCAGTGACGCGTTTCAATTCCGGTCGGTAGAAATGCCTTAGCTGCCAGCTGTTTGCTGAGGCCAAGCTGGTATAACACTCTGTTGCAGTTGGGGCTGAGCTGGATACCGGCACCGATATCAGCAAACTGCGTGGATTGTTCAAACAGGCGTATTTGATGCCCTGCCTGGGCCAGGGCCAGCGCCGCTGTCAGTCCACCTATACCGCCTCCGACAATGGTGATACTTAAAGGATTCATTTAGAAGCCAATCCTGTTCGTCGTAGATCTTTTAGACCGAATTCCTGGCGGCGCCATTCTTGTATCCTGGCCTCTGATGTATCCACCTGCAGTATTGAATCAGATTATCGGGTAAGTGTATGCCGACTGCCATGGCCCAATCAAGGTTGGTGGTGAGCAGGATATCGAGTTCGGAGAAGGTATTGCCCCAGATGAACCGGGGTGTTTCGGTATCCATTGAAATTGTTTTGATCATCCTGAGGAAGTAGGCCCTGGCTGAACTGACCGCTGTGCTCGACTCACCATAGATCTCAGGAAGCCCTTCATGGCGGCGAATAACATAGAGACTGGTTGCATCCAGTTCCATCAGACAGAAGGCGGCAATTTCATCGTACCGGCATAGCCCTTCTTCTGTAAGTTGATATTGGTCATATGCGAGCACATCGAAAGATCTTCTCAGGTGCTTCATAATTGCAAAGCTTTCACTTAAAACCAGGTCACCATGAATTAGTAAGGGGATCTTTTGTTTTGGGTTTAGTGCAGTGTATTGAGTTGATTTTGTTTCTCCTGTTCGGGGTCCAATCGGTTTTGTGGTGTAGGCTAATTCGAGTTCGGCAAGTAGCCAATGAACCCGGAGGGTTCGGCTGGTACCGACACCCCAGACAAGCAATTCCTGTTGTTCTTCAGACATGCCCGCTCCCCTTGCGGTTGCGTGAATTTAATCAATTCCCTGCTGTTTTTTGTCTGGCCAGCAATACGCCCGTTCGATAGTAGTGCCAGCAAGCCCAGAGGATGATGACTAAAGTGGTCATGAGCGCATAACGCAGACTGTCTATGCCAAATCTGGGTTCGAATAGGTCGCTAAAAAAGCCGACTGAAAAAGGCCCGATTCCCAAGCCGATGATGTTTGTTATGAATAGATTAATAGCAGCTGCAACCGAGCGCATTTCAATCGGGGTTAGGTTCTGGATCAAGGCAAAACTGGGTGCCACGTAGACTGTTCCCATGGCTGCTGGTAAAGCGTAGGCCCAGAGTGCATCGCTGGCAGTTGCTGCCGTGAATGCTAAATAAAGAAAGGGCAGGCCCGCTATGCTGACAATAGCCACTAACCAAGGTAGCCACTGCTCGCCAAATCGACTGGACAGATGATCGGCAATTCGTCCACCGAGGTAAATACCGAGGGCGCCGCCAACACCAATGATCAAAGCAAGATAGGAACCTGCTTCACCTGTTCCGAGCTCGTGGATACGGACCAGGTATATGGGCACCCAGATGACCGATGCATAGCCCGTAAACGAAATCAGTGCGCCAGCTATAATGATATTTCGCAGTGCAGCATTGTGAAATAAGAACCTGGCCACAGACCAGAAAGCGGGTGCCTGGGGTTTTTCGACCAAGGCTTCTGAATAGCCTCTAGGCGGTTCAGTAACGGTTAATCTAACCAATATTGCCAGCAGGATTCCAGGTAGACCCACCACCACGAAAGCGGTTCGCCAGCCGTACCATTCGTTGACCCAGCCACCGATTAAAAACCCGATCAGGATCCCCCAGTTAATGCCTGTGCCGAAGATAGCCATGGCGGTTGCACGTTGCTCTGGTGGATACAGGTCGGCAATAATCGAGTGGGAAGGTGGGTTTGAGCCTGCTTCTCCAACGCCCACGCCTATGCGCATCAGCAACAATTGCAGGAAGTTACTGGCGGCTCCACAAAATGCTGTCATCAGACTCCACAGGAATACAGAAACAGAAATAAGGTTTCTTCGATTATGTCTGTCTGCCCACATCGCCATGGGCATGCCCAGGGTGGCATAAAATACAGCAAACATAATACCGGTCAGCAGGCCGAGCTGGGTGTCGGAGATTAACAGCGATTCCTTGATGGGTTGGCCCAGGATGCCCATGATCTGCCGGTCGACATGGCTTGAGGTGAACACCAGCACGAGAACAAAAAGGGTGTAGTTGCGTTGCTTGTTGGATATTTCATTATTCATAGTATACGGTTTAGTTTGATACTCGAGGCTTGGGCACTAGGCTCGATCTAGAGCCTATTTTTCAAGCAGAGATTATCATATGGAAGAAGAAGCGCACTAAACGTTTTTCGTTTAGTTTACAAAAGCTTCCAGGGCACCGTGCTTATGAGCGCGATTGACAGGGTCCTAAACCGGTGCGGCCGGGTGCTCTGGCATAATTTACCGATGTTGCATGATGTTGTATAGAGAGGAGATTACCGAATGCGGTTAGGACCAACGGATAGAACAGTTTTCCAGAATGCCTGGGTTGTCAGTGATCTTGAATCGGCCTGTATGAAGTGGGTGAATCAGATGGGTATAGGGCCTTTTTTTGTTTCCAATTATGATAACGCCTTTACCGAGGTAACCTATCGAAACCAGCCGGCCGAGTTATCCATGCGGGTGGCCCTTGCACAGGCTGGACCTGTTCAGATTGAATTGATTGAACCCTTGACGCAGCAGTGTGCCTATCGAGATGTGGTATCTGCGGGCCAGACTGGTTTTCATCACATGTGTGTGTGGAGTGAAGATTTTGAGGCAGACAAGACCTATTTTGAACAGCTTGGGTACGTTGCTGCCAATACCGGAAGGTCAGGAATAACACAGTTTGCTTACTTCGATACACGCGCGTTTATGGGCTGTATGCTTGAGGTGGTAACGCGACATGCCGCCATTGAAACCCGGTTTGCGGAGATCGCCGGAGCGGCTGTAAACTGGGATGGCAGTAATCCCATTCGTGCCTGATGAAATTAATTGATGGTTAAACGTCAGCAATAACTCAAAGAGGATAAAATACATGCAAGTCATAGATAACAGGTCCCGTTACCTGCTTTCGGCCGAGCAACTAGAAAGGCTATTGGCTCAGGGTCAAGTCAAGGTGTTCGACTGTGCGACCCATTTAGTACCAGATCCGGACAAGGGTTATGCAGTGAAGTCAGGTAGATCGGACTATGAAAAATCTCACATACCCGGTGCGCAATTTATAGATTTGCAGCAGGAGTTATCGGACCGGGCTTCGCCATACCGGTTCACTATGCCGTCGGCAGATGAATTTGCACAGCTGGTTGCTTCAAAAGGGCTTTCAAATGCAGATACGGCTGTTATCTACGCCAGTAATCATCCCATGTGGGCTTGTAGGCTGTGGTGGATGTTTCGAGCATTTGGTCATGAGAGGGTAAAGGTTCTCGATGGCGGCCTTTCCGGGTGGCTCGGTCAGGGCTATGAGGTGAGTTCTGAGGAAAGCGTTGCATCAGTCGGAAGTTATAGTGCCCATCACAATGCTACCAGGGTTGCTCAGGCTGAAGATATTCTTGATGGACTGGCTCAGGGGAATGCCTGTGTATTGAATGCGTTGAGTGAAAAACAGCATCGTGGCGAAGGCCCCCATTATGGCAGGCCTGGTAGAATCACTGGCAGTAAGAGTGCTTCCTGGGACAAGTTTCTAGACAGAGATCAGACCTTTATAGGTAACCCTGAACTCGAGAATGTTTTAGCGGGTGTGGGTGCGCTGCAGGCCGAAAAAGTCATTACCTATTGTGGTGGCGGTATTGCGGCATCGATACCTTTATTTGCAATGGCGCTGCTGGGCCAGGAGGAACAAGTCAGTCTGTATGATAACAGCCTGTCGGAGTGGGCTAATAATGCGGATCTGCCCATGACCAGCGATCTAAAAACGTAGCTAATAAACGTAGCTAATAACCGCAGTTTACGAGGCGCCCAGGGATAGTAGATTATCAACGCATTGGTAGAGCGCTTCGAGATACTCAATATCGGCCTGCGAAAGTTGTAAATCAACCGCCGCCGCCAGGTCAGAGAGTTGCTGGGTTGTAGACACGCCCACCACGGGTGCGACTACACCGGGTTTCTGCAGCAGCCATGCCAGGGCAACCTGAGCAGAAGAGGCATTGTGCTGCTCAGCAATCTCAGCACATCTCTCGGCGATTTGAAAATCCATCTCGCCACGGTACAGGCTGGCGGTGCGAAGCTTGTCTGCGCCTTTTGAGCGATGGGTGGAACCCGATTGCAGGCTGCCACGATAAGCCCCAGTGAGAATACCACGCGCCAGTGGTGACCAGGGGGTTACACCGACCCCGGATTGATTGCAGTAGGGTAGCATTTCTCGTTCTTCTTCTCTGTATATCAGGTTTAGATGATTTTGCATGGATATAAATTGAGTCCAGCCATGTCGCTCAGCTGTTAATTGCAGCTCGGCAAATTGCCAGGCAAACATGGAAGACGCGCCAAGGTAGATGGCTTTGCCGGCTTTGACGATATCGTTTAGCGCGTCGAGCGTTTCTTCAATGGGGACTTGTGCCTGGCCTGGAATGCCATGGGGATGCCGGTGAATGATGAGCTGGTCTACGTAGTCCAGTCCAAGTCTGTCAAGGCTTGCATTGACGCTCTCGATTATATGCTTTCTGGATAGGCCACCCTGGTTGGCAGCTTTACCCATGGGCATGGATACTTTGGTTGTGAGCACATATTCATCACGGCGGAAGGTTTCTCTAAGCAATTGTCCCACCACTTCTTCAGAGGCACCTATGCCATAGATATTGGCACAATCGAAGTAGTTGATGCCCAAATCTTTGGCTAACTCGAAAATAGGCCTGGCGGCATCAAGGTCCAGCGTCCAGTCGCCTTGATGG
>JAPKEK010000205.1 GCA_028822125.1 Pseudomonadales bacterium
ATCGAGTTTACCTGTCCGGTGAAGGACAGTCCCTTAAAACCGAGGCAGTCAGGGCACCCATGACTTTTCGGCATGTTTTGAGCCATTGTAGTGGCCTGACTTATGGGAGTTCTGCTCATCCGGTAGACCAGAAATACCAGAGAGTGGGTGTCAGGCGCTCGGATGGAGAGACCCTGGACTCCTTTGTAGAGAAGTTGGCCCAGGTGCCGCTGCGTTATCAGCCAGGTCAACAATGGCTTTATTCCCTTGCCACCGATGTTTGTGGATATCTGGTCGAGACCCTATCGGGATTATCGTTCGATGAGTATCTGCAGAAATATATTTTTGGCCCGCTCGGTATGACCGATACAGCGTTTTATGTTGCGCCAGAAAAGCTTGACCGGTTTGCTGCCAATTACCAGCGGCGTAAGGATAAAACCCTGAAATTGATTGATGATCCGTTAGATAGTAGTTATCAGCATAAACCTAACTTTTTTTCTGGTGGAGGAGGTCTGACAGGTACCACGGCAGATTATTACAGATTCTGCGAGATGCTCAGAGGCGGTGGTCAGTTAGATGGAGTCAGAGTTATCGGTTCGAGAACATTGCAGTTGATGACGCAGAATCATCTGAAAGGTGGGCGCGATTTGACTCAGATGGCGATAGGTAATTTCTCAGAAACCGCCTATGAAGGTGTTGGTTTTGGACTTGGTTTTGCCATGACACTGGGCCGAGTGTCATCAGGTCAGGTAGCATCGGGCGACTACTATTGGGGTGGCGCGGCCTCTACTATTTTCTGGGTTGACCCACATGAAGATTTAGTTGTTGTTTTTATGACCCAGCTAATGCCTTCAGCTACCTTTAACTTCCGCGGTCAGTTGAAGAACATTATTTATGGTGCTATCGAGGATTGAAGGCACACTCGGAAATCGGTGTATACTAAGTGTTTAAACAAGCAAGAATGATTTTTTATTCCTGTGGATTGCAGCATTATAAGAGGAGCAGATAGTGACGGATACTTTTAATACTATTCGATATGAAGGTGTGACAAATGGCGTCGCCAGGATTGTCCTAGCCAGGGAAGCGGCGCGAAATGCACAGGATAAGGCTATGCTGTATGAGTTGAATGCTGCTTTTGATATTGCCGCTCAGGATGACGATGTGAATGTCATAGTGCTGGCTGCGGACGGGCCACACTTCTCCTCTGGTCACGATCTACGAGACCGTTCGAAGATGTCTGACTTTAAACCCGTTGGGACCTGGGGTGGTTTCTCGTTACCGGGATCTGAAGGATCCATGGCGGTGGAAGAAGAAATCTACCTGGGATTCTGTTGGCGGTGGCGGAACATACCTAAACCTACCATTGCGGAAGTACAGGGCAAGGTTATTGCCGGTGGCCTGATGCTGGCATGGATTTGCGATCTGATTATCGCCAGTGAAGATGCTGCTTTTTCTGATCCTGTGGTTGCTTTTGGGGTCAATGGTGTTGAGTATTTTGCTCACCCGTGGGAAGTGGGCGTTCGCAAGGCAAAAGAGATGCTGTTCACCGGTGAAGCTATTACGGCTGAACAGGCTAAATCTCTGGGTATGGTCAATCATGTTGTACCCAGGGCGGAACTCACTAGCTTTACCACTGATATGGCCGAGCATATTGCCCAGCGGCCCAGTATGGGGTTGAAGCTTGCCAAGCAATCGGTCAATCAGATGCAAGACAGTCAGGGGCTATGGCCAGCGTTGCAAGCGGCAATGTCTTTACAGCAATTGGGGCATGCCAATAACCACCAGATTCATGGTATGGGCGTTGACCCTAAAGGTGCCGAGATTATTCGGGCGCAGGCCAAAAAGACCTGAATTTCAGCACCCAGGTCTGCACCTCAGGTGAATTGCTGATAAAGTAGTAAGGCAAGCTGCCGTCTATGGAAATCCGTGCTTTCGACTCGTTTGTATGATTGCGGCTGGTTTTCTTTGTCCGTTAATCTTTTTTAGTGCGGTAGTCTCCGAACTGAGTGTCTCTAGAGCTGAGAGCGTCGGTTAGGCCAGCAGCCAGTTCTTTAAAGTGGGCCTGGGTTGATTTGGTATGAAATGCCAGTGCCTGAATCTCAGTACCTGAACGAATTGCTGCTCGCATGCCCATCAGTTCCAGTTGTCGATGGACTGCCCGTTTGTTCATTTGCTGCAGGTCAGGGGGTACCTTAGCGACACGCTGAGCAATTTCAATTACTTTCTGTTCCAGATCTTCTTCCGGGAAGGCTCGGTTGGCAAACCCTTGTTCCGCTGCTTCGACACCGGATATGGCATCACCTGTTAACATCATTTCCATGGCATTTCGAAGACCTAGCAGGTGCGGGAAGAATTGATTATCGGGTGGGCTCATTGATCGTACGACTGGGTAGCCTATCTTTGCATCCCGGGCAACATAGACCAGGTCACAGGAGGTTGCCAGCTCGGTACCGCCAGCCAGGCAATAACCGTGTACTTGGGCTATTACCGGTTTAGCCAGATCCCAGACGCCAAAAAAGCCATCTACAACATGGCGTGGCCAATTACCATCACCGCCGGCAGTGTGAAATGGTTGATCATCGCGGTTGTTTGCTTTGAGATCATAGCCGGCACAGAAAGCTTTACCTGCGCCGCGGATGATGGTTACCCGAATTTCAGGGTTACGATCGTTGCCCTGCAAGGTGCCATAGAGCTCCGTGCGCAGGGTGTTGTTCAGTGCGTTCCTGGATTCAGGTCGGTTCAGGGTGATCCTGGATACGTGATCAGCCGGCTGATCGACGATGATATGTTTAAAATCACTCATGGTTTAGCCCTCTTCGTATAAGTTCCTGTTCAAAGCGAATAGTATCCGCTTCAAGTGGTGCCGCTAATTTTGACGGATCAAGTGTACCCATAGCATGGTCATGCATTTTGATACCATCATAGGTTATCCATTTTTCTGGTTTTACCTCCAGAACAATGCGCATGGGAGAATTCAGCATCTCTTCAAAGGCTTTTGCGTCGTCAGGGTCCGGCCGCAGAGCACCGGCGAGTTCTGGATAGAACCAGTCTTTGATCGCCTGGTCATTGTGAATGATGCAGGTTCCTTTGATGGTCACAGTTTTGCTTCTGCCCATTGAGGTACCGGTAGAGGTAATTACAATTGAAGTTTTTGGATTTCGTCTGACCGCTGATATGCGATGTCTATGGGCACCGGCCGTGAGCCAGATTCGACCTTCTCGCCAGATATAAGACATAATCACGCCCATGGGCCATTCATCTCTTGTACACCAGTTGAAAACGCACTCCTTCTGTTCTAGCAGGAGCCTGTCCCGGTCCTCAGGATCGAGTTGATAGATAGATACTTTTTCGTGGTCTTCGGCTTTATCCATTTAATCATTGCTCCTTTTAACAATACCGGGTAAGGCGAGCCTCTAGCTTATCGGTTCGCCCCAGGCTTATCAGGGTGTCCGATGGTCCCATAGTCATTATCTTTGAATAAGGCAGGGAGGTCTTTATCAGAGGTTGCTATCAAGCGGTCAATCCATTGATGAAAGTGCTGCCCTCCGCCCTCATTGCGACCGAACATCACATAGTCCTTACCACCAGATTCAAGGGCGACCTGCTGCTTGATGCCAGTCGCGTAGTCTTCTTCCTGCACAACATATTTAAGAAAATCGAATTGCGTTCTGGCCGCTTCAGCCTGCTCTTCTGATGGCGCCTTTTCCATTAGATAATGCTGTACTGTGTAGGAAGTTGCCGGTGTTTCACCAGGAAACAGCTGGGACAGCATGATGGCTCTGCCACCACCATCAAAACTGGCGATTGAGATGTGAGGAAAGATAGTCCAGACGCCATTTAATAGATGACCTGTAGGCCACTGGGTTTCGTCAAGTTGTTCGTATTGGGACAGGGAAATATCAGGTCCAGTGACTCTTTGGTGAGGTCCCCAGTTATAATAATTTGCCTTGTTGGGATAGTCTGGGCCGAAAGTATCCTTATGAAGTATGGGCAGGTGATACAGGTCCAGATAGCCGTCGTAGGCGATTTTCCAGTTTGGGCCTTGGATGGTCTGGTGAGCGAAGTAATGCCAGTTGGCAAAATCAAACTGTCCAAGCATTTCATCGTAGTTGCATAAGAAATCTTCAATGGAAAGCGTCGTATTGCGATTGATGGTGACCCATATGAGACCTGCTCTTTCCAGGCAGGGTAACTCTGTCAGGCTATGGCACTGCTTGTCCAGGTCACCGAAATCCTTGTTGGAATAGATGGCGGTGAGTTCACCTTCGCTATTGTATGACCAGGCGTGATAAGGGCAGGTAAAGCGGTGCGAATTGCCTCTTCCTTCGGGCATGATCTGGGAGCCACGGTGACTGCACATATTAAAGAAAGCTTTAACCTTGCCACTTTCTGTGCGACTCAGCAGGATGGGTACATTTGCTGCTGTCAGCGCTTTCCAATCACCAGAGGCAGGTAATTCCGCCGTCGTTGCCATCAACAGGGGTACTCTTTTGAATATCTGTTTCATTTCCTGTTGCCAGCGGTCATGGTCGAAGTAGTGCTCGGCAGGCACCTGGTAGATGTTTTCAGTTTGGTCGATTGTACCGGCTCTGGCATGGGCCAGATTAGCCTTTGCAATTTCAATGAGCTTTGACCTGGACATTCTTCCCTCCCTTTAAAATATTATCAAACCATAATTGACGTGAAGCTTCGATGGTGAGTTAATTAAACCGTCAAGCTTGACGGTTTTCAACTTAACAAAAAAAAGGTGGGGATGTATATGTTAAATGATTTATTTAACTTGACTGGGCAAACTGCAGTTGTCACGGGAGCAGGTCGAGGGATCGGCGAGGGTATCGCAAAAGTTCTGGCAGCAGCAGGTGCGAGCGTCATCTGTGCTGCCCGACGGGCAGACGAAATTCAGCGTGTCGCAGCTGAAATAAATGCTGCCGGTGGTAGTGCCAAGGCGTGTGCAACGGATGTCACAGATCTGGATTCGGTTAACCAGCTGGCGAAATTCGCATGCGATGAAACCGGTGGATTGCATATGTGGGTAAACAATGCAGGCGGCTCTCCAGTACAGAAACCGCTGCATCTGCTGGATAAAGAAGAGTGGGATCGAACCCTTGCATTGAATTTAACGGCTGTCTGGCACTGTACTCGAGTCGCGGCTGAAACGATGGATGAGGGTCGAATATTGAATATTTCTTCCTTGGCAGCAGAAGATGTCATCCCCGGCAGCGGTCATTACTCTGCAGCCAAAGCGGGTGTGAATATGCTTACCAAGACTTTTGCCCAGGAACTTGGACCGAGAATTCGAGTTAACTGTATTATGCCGGGTGCTGTTCCCACCGAGATCATGATGCAGGCTTTAAACCTCAAGGATGAAGATCTGCCAAAATTAGAGAGTATGTTACGTTTGCCTGCGGGCCGGTTAGGCAAACCTGAGGATTTAGGTGCCGCTGCCTTGTTTCTGCTGGCCCCGGCTTCAGCCTGGATAACCGGACAGAATATTCGCGTTTCTGGAGGTCCCTGATGAAGAATCGTAAAGTAGTTTTAGCAGCAAGACCAGATGGGCAGCTCAAAGAATC
>JAPKEK010000206.1 GCA_028822125.1 Pseudomonadales bacterium
TGTAATTCCTTAATCTCAGCAGGCACGATCACACCACCGCCACCACCAACCACTTTGATATGACCAGCATTATTTTCTATGAGCATGTCAACGACGTACTTGAAATATTCAACATGTCCACCCTGGTAGGAACTTATGGCAATCGCCTGTACATCCTCGTGTAATGCTGCCTGGACCACTTCAGATACTGCCCGGTTGTGTGCAAGGTGTATGACCTCCACACCATGAGATTGCAGGATCCGGCGCATAATATTGATCGAGGCATCGTGGCCATCAAAAAGACTCGCCGCTGTCACAAACCGCAATGGCGGTTGTTCTTTTGCAGATTGTGTACTGCCGTCTACGGATCTGACCGTTGACTGTGACTTTGCTTCAGACATGAGATTAAACCTCTGGCTTGAATTGGGTGGGCGTTGCCATAGAAAGCAACAGGAACATCGTTTTCTTCAGGTTTTCATGTAACTCACATGTTTCTTCAAGATCGCCTGGATTGGCGAGCCAGGCGTATACAATACCAATAACCGACGCACAAAACTGACCTGCAATGGCGTCGGCATTCTGTTTTGTCTGCTCAGAGATTCCCGAATCTGCGGTAATCCAGTTCACTACATCCAGATGACGACGACTATGAATATTGCCAATAATTTCTGAGAGTTCAGAACCTGCATTGATGGACTCAAACAATAAAGTATAGAAAGCTCGAACCTGATCAGGTGCTTCAAAGCAAAATTTGTAGTGCTCGTCTAAGGCATCAAGGATCGCACCCAGGCCCGTTTCCTTTTCCGTTGCTTTCTTTAACTGGCCGAGCCAGGAATCGCCTATCTGCCGAAGCACGAAGGCAAACAGCTTGTCCTTGGAACCAAAGCGCTGACCCGCAAGACCCCGGCTGTAACCGGCCAGCAAGCCGACCTCTTTAAGGCTGGTCACCGCAGGTCCTCTATCAACAATCAAGCGCACAGCCGCATTCAGCATCCGATTATCCGAAATCTCAGTTCTTTCAGCCTGGGTTAATCTGACATTAGTCTTAGCATTCATGCTCAGAAACTTTCCTCATCAAGCGCAATGCCAATGTCAGCGCCGCCAACGACCGCATCGAGATAAGCCTTATGCCGGGGTAGCAGCTGGGCAAAGTAAAAATTAACCGATAACAGTTTTCGCCGATAAAAAGCCTGGTCCAACCCATCAAGTCCTGCTACTGCGTTCTCTGCTGACTTAGCCAGGTACCAGGCTCCAGCCACATAGCCCACCATCATCAGAAAATTATAGGCAACCGCACCCACAAATTTCTGATCGTTACCGGCATTCTCGAGGATGTATCGGCAAGCTGTCTGCAGATTAGCAACGGCAGCCTGCAGTTGCATGGCCAGGGGTTTTAAAGTGTCAGTGGACTTAATACGTTCTGCTGTATCCATGATCTCTTCAAGATAGGAGGCCAGCGCGGCGCCCTGATCTCGCAGCACCTTCCGGTCGACCAGGTCATTAGCCTGGATACCGTTGGTGCCTTCGTAGATAGCCGCTATCCGCGCATCTCTGTAATGCTGAGCAGCACCGCTTTCTTCAATATAACCGACGCCACCATGAACCTGAATTCCCAGAGAGGTGATCTCATTAACAATTTCGGTGCACCAGGCTTTCACCATGGGTGTTAGCAATGCGAACCGCTGCTTAAAATGGGTGCGTTCCGCAGGGTCTTTTCCATGGACTTCCAGATCATGTGAAAAAGCACCATCGTAGCAAAGACCGCGCATGGCATCGGTTAACGATTTCATGGTCATCAACATTCTCTGTACATCGGCATGCTCGATGATCGAGGCGGGCTGCCCCGTTTTTACATTTCGACCCTGAATCCGCTCCCTGGCGTAAGCGAGTGCATCCTGATAAGCCCTCTCTGACAGCGCCAGGCCCTGTAAGCCGACTTCGAGTCGGGCGTGATTCATCAAGGTAAACATGCAGGCAAGACCGTCACCGGTCTCGCCGATCAGATAGCCAATGGCGCCTTTGTTTTCTCCGAAACTCATAACGCAAGTTGGGCTGGCATGAATACCCAGCTTATCTTCGGTAGCAATGACCCTAAGATCATTGCGCTCAGCCAGAGCGCCATCTTCATTAACCAGAAATTTAGGCACGAGAAACAATGACAGACCTCTATTGCCAGCAGGCGCGTCAACCAGGGGCGCCAGCACGAGATGCAATATGTTCTCTGCCATATCATGTTCACCCCAGGTAATGAATATCTTCTGCCCACGGATACGAAAATAATCACCCTCGGCCTCAGCTCGGGTTTTCAGGGTGGAAAGGTCAGAGCCAGCATGAGGTTCAGTAAGGTTCATGGTTGCTGTCCATTTGCCGGTTACCAACGAAGGCAGATACTTGTCTTTCAATTGGTCACTAGCATGGGCAGACAAAGCATCAATGCCACCCGCCGTCAGCAACGGGCAAATGGCAATTGCAGCGCAGGCACTGTTCCACATTTCCGATGCCGCCAGATGAATAAGGTAGGGTAACCCCTGGCCACCGTACTGAGGATCCTGGGCAAGGCTTAACCACTGGTTCTCAACAAACAACCGATAGGCAGCGGCAAAACCATCGGCTGTAATAACCTGGTCACCCTGTTGCCTGACACCCTGCTGATCACCAACTTGATTAAGCGGCGCTAATACCTGACCGGCGAATTTTGCAGCTTCATCCAGAATCGCAGATGTCAGTTCGCTGGACGTGTCCGAGAAGTCGGCAAGACCAGACAGCCGGGAATAATCCAATAATTCATTAATAACAAATCCGATCTCGCGAACGGGCGCCACATATTCAGCCATGGTTTGATCTATACACGTAAATAGAACGTTTAAGATACTTGCTTGGGACAAGCAAGTCAATATCATTTACTACCCATAAACATGAAAGATGGGAAGGTTGAGAAAAAGCGTCAAAGAAACTCAAACTGGGGCAATACCCGAAACAATCAACTGCAGCATTACTCATGCTGGATTCTGCAGCGAAGTAGCATTACGCCATCATTTGTGCCTAAATGCGGTTTCTTCTGCTAACGTACTTTTTTGTGAATCAAACGGTCAGCAACGACGAATCAACTCTTCCGAACGCCAGTGCTGGCAATTTTACTGAAGGTGCCGTTCATTCCCATCTCATAAAATTAACCGGTTACATGGTGCTCGGTTTTATCTCTATCATGACTGCAAGCCTGATGGAAACGATCTATATCGGTCGAGTCGGTACCGATGAACTTGCCGCCATCAGCTTCACTTTTCCACTGGTGATGATAATGCAAGCCGTCTCCATGGGGCTCAGTGTCGGTGCGTCTTCGGTAGTTGCAAGGATTATGGGAGTCGGTGACACAGCCAAGGCTAAGCTGCTCAACACCCATTGTATTGTTCTTGTGCTGAGCCTGACGGCCGTTCTTGGGTTGCTGGTCTATTTCAACCTTGAGCGTTTTTTCACCCTGCTCGGTGCTGAAAATGAGATTCTCAACCTTACTCTGGACTACATGCAGATCTGGTTACTGGGCATGCCCTTCTTTACCATTACGCTGGTTGGCATGACTTTAATGCGAGCCATGGGTGATGCAGTCACTCCGGGTTATCTGATGACCATCGGCTCCAGTCTTCATATCGTCATAGCGCCTTTTTTAATCTTCGGTCTCCTGGGATTACCCGCATTGGGCCTGAAGGGTGCTGCAGTGAGTTTTGTCATGGCCAGGACGGTAAGTTTCCTATCCTACGGTTACGTCATGGTTATCAGAGACAAATTACTGACATTTGAGATGAAAGGATTTTTCTCCTCCTGCCGGGACATCTCCCATGTTGGCCTGCCGGCGGTAGCCAGTAATCTCATCGCACCTGTGTCGATGAGTGTTATCACACGATTGCTTGCCGGGCACGGCGCCGTGGTGGTGGCAGGCTTTGGCGTTGCTTCTCGGATCGAGTCCATGATTCAAATGATCATCTTTGCCCTATCCATGAGCCTGGCACCCTTTGTCGGTCAGAACTGGGGGGCGGGCTACTTCCAGCGGGTACAACTGGCGCTTCGACTGGCTAACTGGTTTGCGCTGAGCTGGGGCTTATTTGCCTATATTGTGCTGTTTGTGACGGCCGAATTCCTGGTTACGCTGATCAACGATGATCCTGGCGTGATTCAGTCAGCGGTATATTATCTTCTAATTGTTCCGCTGGGAATGGGCTTTATGGGTGTGATGGCCAATGCAAACTCCAGCTTCAATGCCCTGGGTAAACCCCTGCCGCCCCTGCTGATTTCCACTCTGCAGATGATTATTGTCTATATACCACTGGCCATGCTTGGCGATTACCTATGGGGTTATGTTGGGATTTTTATTGCCGGCGCCGCTACAGTCTCAGTACTGGGTACGGTCAGTTGGATCTGGATCAATCGAGAAGTGGGCCGGAAAGCCCCGCCGGATGAATAGACCCGACCTGAATCACGAGCCATCTTATATTCTGAGCCCTGCAAACCCGACCGATTCTACTTTGCGGTGAAAGCTGGAAGATCAGGAATTGACCCGCAAACTTGCCACAGTCTGCCTGAGAATAGTGGGTATACTGCTAAGGGAGACCCCTAAACTGTCTCGACGGGTGAAGTCAAAACCTGTCGCCGGTAACGCCGTTTCCATCAACGGTTCAGGCATTTCAGCTTCAGGAATAAGCTTTTCAAGCTCTGCATAAATGTCCTGATAATGCCAGCTTTCAAACATTGCGAAATAACGGCCGTGAGCGTCTTCGTTTTCATAAGCCGCGAAGAATAATGAGGCAAGATCCTGGACATCAATCATGGATGTTGAATCATTTGGAATCTGCTGATGGCGGGGGCCACCGCCTTCAATCATTTTTTTCAACATCCCCTGAAAACCCTGTCTGGCATGGTCTGGCAGGATAGCCGGACCCAACATCAGGGTCGGCAAAAAGATCGACAGGCGAACCTTGTACTGCTCAGCAAACTTGATAGCAGCGCGCTCCATCACGGTCTTGGCGGCAGAGGTATACTTTTTCTGGGCGTACTGGTGAGCCTGATCTGACCAATGATCGATTTCGTTCTTTTTTGCAACCGGCTGCTTCGGGTTAGTGCTACTGGTGCTGCTGCAAATTAACGCGTTTTTAATGCCCCGGGCGCTTGCCGATTTCAAAATATTCAAACAACCGTCCACGGTCAGCATGACTATTTCCTTATGACCCTGCTCATCATCCATGTGCCGTGCTGGTTTACCTTTTAGACCAACGTAAGTTGGAATGAGACAGGCGATGAACACCGCGTCGGCGCCAGTGAGGGCTTCATCGAAAGCACCCGGATTGCACATATCGGCACTGAAAAGCTGAAGCCTTTCAGCGGCTCCAGGCAGTGCAAACAAATGCTGGGTTTTGTCAGTATCGCTACTATCCCGCAATGTGCCGTTAACTCGATAGCCTCGCTCGAGTGCTGTTCTGGTCAAATTGGCGCCAACCAGACCACTTGTTCCAGCGATACAGATTGTCTGTTTCAAGGTCATAAGCTAAGGTCCCTAATCTTGGGGGTACTGTT
>JAPKEK010000207.1 GCA_028822125.1 Pseudomonadales bacterium
CAGCAGGATACACTCTGCTTATGCATTGAATCTGGTTGAAGATGCCTCGCAGAAGGGTTATGACCTGTTACAAGGGCTCAATATTTCCCGGCAGGAATTGCATGCCTGGGAAACGATGAGCTTTGAAGATTTCCATGACGTCGTCAAGGCCTACCAGGCATGGACCACAGATCGAAATTGGGGCTTTCACCTGGGTAAGAAGCTGGGTATCAGTGCCCATGGTGCTTTGGGGGTGTGTGCACTCAGTGCCAGTACTATCGGTGAGGGCTTGTAGACGCTGTGTCAGTTTATCGCCAGCCGAAGTTGTTCTATCAGTGCGGCTTCAAGCTGGCATGAACAGGCTATGCGAGCTGAGTTTTTGCATACCGGCCCCATGCGCCGCTATCTCAGGCCAATGACTGAAAATCTCGCTACGGTGATAAGCAACTATCTGGTGACCAGTGTGGGGTATGATAACCTTGCCCTTTCCTGATTATTCCCTTATACAAAACCGGCATCTATTAGGCTTTACCAGGAGTTGCTTCCCGGAAGGTTTGACTTCGATGGTGACGTATTGGCTGTTACATTGCCATTGGATCTCGCCAACGCACCTTCGTTACTGAAAAATCGCAGTCTTCATCTGTCGACTCGCCGGCAATGCGAACAAGCTCTTCATGAGGTAAAACAGAACCCGGATTTTCAGGATTCTAAAGGGATGACGGCACTACACTACATGCTTAAAAAGGTAGTGACAAACAGTACTTTGAAGCTTTCAGGGATCACACGGCCTGTATTGACATCGCAGGTCCGGATGGTCGAACGGTGAGGTCGATCATGATGCGGGAACGCGATAGCGATTTTCATGCGCTGGCAGATCAGTTCAAATAGTGATGGCCGACAGCCATCAAAGGTAATCCAGAAGTAACGGGTTGCCTGATTCTTTTGATTAATGCCGCCGGTTTTGGGTCGCTAAACGTTGTAGCCATATGCTCAGCCGTCAGGAAACGTTAGAAGTCGCATAGCAATCTATAATTGCTACAGAGTGAATCATAAGTGTAGACTGGTTTACTAACGATTGACCTTAATTATTGACGGGAAGGCGATATGAAAACGTTCTTATTAGTCCTATTGGTGAGTGCTTCAAACCTGCTGTTCGCTGCTGACCTCAGGGACGTTGGTTCTCTGAGTTTTGAAAACTCGGGTGCCGAAGCGGCGCAATCCCATTTTTACCGAGGCGTTGGCTTTCTGCACAGCTTTGGATTCAAACAGGCCATTGGTGAATTTCAAAAAGCTCAGGAAGCCGATCCGGATTTTGCATTGGCTTACTGGGGGGAATCGCTATGTTATAACCATCCGCTGATTAGTGAGTGGGACCGGCAGACACCCGTGGCCATATTGCAGCGGCTGGGATCGACACCTGAACAACGCCTGGTAAAAGCCAATACCCAGCGGGAGCAGGGTTTTATCAGGGCTGTTGAAGCGTTGTTTAACGGTCCTGGTGATATCTCCGAGCGGAGAATTGCCTACAAAGATGCTATGCAGACGCTTTATGCCCAGTTTCCAGACGATGATGAGGTGGCGGCTTTTTATGCGTTGTCTTTGCTCAGTGCCGCTCGAGCCAGTGGCGATGATCTCATGAAAATGAATATTCTCGCAGGCTCTATCGCCAATCGGTTGTTTAATAAAAACAATAACCACCCGGGAGCGGCGCACTACGTCATCCACTCGTTTGATGATCCTTTGCATGCGCCTCTAGCATTAGAAGCTGCGCAGAAGTTTGCCCGGATTTCCCCTGCTGTATCTCATGCCAGGCACATGCCAACCCACATATTTATCCAACATGGCATGTGGCAGCACGTCTCTACTTCTAATCAGTCTGCCTTTGATGCCGCCAAGGATTTATGGGAACCAGGGGACGCGGTCGGCGATATGGTTCACGCGCTGGATTGGGGTCAGTATGGTGACCTGCAGTTGGGTGACTATGAAAAAGCAAAATTGTGGATTACCCGTCTTGAAAGCATTGCTGAACAAAATGGCGGGCAGGAGGGTAGCCTGGAGAAAGTCAGGGCCCGTTATGTTGTTGAGACAGAAGACTGGCAGATTATGGCTGTATCAGACCAATCAGCGGCTGCCAGTTTGTTGGCCGCTGGATTGAGCGCGATTCACCTCGATGACCTCAAGGCGGCCGAAAATGCCAGAGAATTGCTGGCGGCTAAAGTTGTGGCCATGGAGGAAAGAGGCAAGGGTGCCTACAGAGAAGGGCCTGTCCCAACTAAGATTATGTACCAGGAGATCGCAGCGCTGGTCAGCCTTGCTGAAGGCGAGGAAGCCCAGGCGTTGGCGCTGTTAGAAGAAGGCGTGGAACTGACTAAACAGCTACCACCGCCTAATGGTACTGCTAACCCGATTAAGCCCATTCATGAATTATATGCGGAAGTATTGTCAGAGCTGGGAAGATTTGATCAGTCCATTGCGCTGTTTAAGGGTTCACTAGCGAGAACACCTAATCGTTCGAGATCGTTACTGGGGCTTGCACGAACCTATGTAAAGCTGGGTGATGAAGAAGCTGCCGCGCAGTTGTATCGCAGGTTAGCTGAAATAAGAAAGGGTAGTAATACAAAGGATTTACAGGAAGCTGAGCAATATCTTTCCATGGCGCAGCGTTAATGCGCTTCAGGGTAGTTTGCGTGCGCAGGCTATTGTTGCCTGAATAAAAATGGCCTGCGCTATCTGTAATCTGGTTTTTGCCAGTTAGTAATCAGATTATTTCAAGGTAGTCATGCTCAGGCAGTTTTGGGAATGGCGCTGTTGGCAGAGATTGATACCAGTAGGCTACAGATGTAATGTCGTCCTGCAGTGGCAGATAGCGTCGACTGCTGCGCCAGCCCAGAGCCTGGATGGTGACGCGTAAGTTCTGGCTAAACCGGACAGGATCTGTGATATGCCAGCGGTACATGCCGAATCGCATCTGTGATTGATAGATGCTATCGGGTCGCAATACCTGGGCCAGGCCGGCGTAGGGGTAGTATATTCCTGATATTGCCGGGTTTCTTTATTTTCAAAATTGTAGGAACCACAGAAATAATCTTCTGTTCCCGTCCCACAGATCGTTGGAAACTCCCTATCGCCATCCATATAGAACTTGATTTCCCCTTCACCCCACCAGCCAGAATTATTGACGCCCCAGGCCATATAAGTACCAGCGTAATGCCCCCTGCCCTGATATATCAGTATACCTCACCATAAGGCAGGGGATTGGTTCGATGAAATTGGGCGTGGAAATAGGCCGAATTTTCCGGAATGGCGGCCAAGGAGTAATTGATCTGGTAATAGAGGCGAATGTCATGGCTGTCGATATTTTCTATGGTCATGCGACATCGTTTGGCAAATGGCATGAGTCAGTACCAGTTAAAGGCTCTGCCTGGATTAACACACACAGTAAGCGAGGAAATCGCCGATGGGGCATTCTACAGATGGATATTCCTGATCATCCCAGAAGATCCACAGAATACTGGTCCGCCACTTGCCTGTGGGTGTCATCCAGATCTGTTCGATAGCACCAGGGCCGTCAATATTAGCTATCTCAAAGGTGGTGCCTGCTTCGATAATGATCGATGGTGAAACCTTCCAGCCCTGGCCCAGGTCCCATGCACAGGAGGCACCGGTTCTTTCGGTGGCCATGCCGCCGCTGCCTTTTTCACCGGAAAAATTCTCCGGGCTGATGAACCGAGATAGAGCATCAGATAGCGTAGTCAGTTGATTCATCATAATGTGATTCCTTTTGATCCCTCGTTTGCGGGGCTGGTTGTTTTATAGAGTCTAATCACTGATAGAGGCAGGAACCAACAGCGGCTTGTCGAAGCAGTAGTATTTTGGTCCTGAAAGTAGCCGATGTGCCGGTCGTCGTGATGTTCCTATGTCGTAAGCGTGCTTCTAGAATAATTCATGAGCCGGGTCTGTCGAGTTTTTGATAGCCACTAGCTGCTTCACAAGCGGTTCCATTGCGTGTTTAATCAATTAATAAAACATTGATTAATTATTTATTGGACGATTGATTAATCAATTAACAAACCATTAAGAGGGGGCAGAGATGCACGTAGGATTTGCACCAGTTTTTCAGAATCTCGGAAAGCAGAGAAGCGACCTGGAAGTCTATCAGAAGGAACTTGCCATGGCGCGCAAGGCTGAGCCCATGGGGTTCGATTCGGTCTGGTCAGTTGAACATCATTTTACTGATTACACCATGGTTCCGGATGTGACCCAGTTCCTCAGTTACATGGCCGGTTGTACTGAGCGTGTTCAATTGGGTTCCATGGTGATTGTCCTGCCCTGGCATGACCCTGTTCGAGTTGCCGAGGAAATAGCGATGCTCGATAACCTTTCCAATGGACGCATGATATTGGGTATTGGCCGTGGCTTAGGTCGGGTAGAGTTTGACGGTTTCCGGGTGCCGATGGATGAATCAAGAGAGCGCTTTGTCGAATCGGCAGAAATGATTATAGAGGGTCTAGAGCAGGGTTTTGTGGAATACGAGGGCGATTTTGTTCGCCAGCCCAAGCGTCATTTGCGACCGGAACCTTTTCAGAGTTTCAAGGGCCGAACTTTTGCTGCTGCCGTTTCCCCGGATTCCATGCCGATAATGGCGAAATTGGGTGTTGGCCTGTTGGTAATCCCGCAAAAACCCTGGGTATCAGTAAAAGAGGATTTTGAGGTTTATAACCAAGTCTGGGCGGATACCCACGGCGCCAGTAGTGCTCCACCCGACCCCATGTGCGGAGGTTTCTTTTTCGTCGATGAAAGTGCCGATCGAGCTGAAGAGATGGCAAACAGATACATCGGTGCGTACTACCATTCAGTCATGGATCATTACGAGCTCAGAGCGGGGCATCTAGGTGATAAAAAGGGATATGAGTATTACGAGAACCTTCATAAGCATATTGAATCCCGCTCAGATGATGGTGCAGCAAGAGATTTTGTTCGGTTGATGCCCTATGGAACACCGCAGCAGGTCATTGAGAAGATCGAATACATTCACAATACCATCGGTGCCAGAGGTGTGATGACGCATTTTGCCTTTGGCGGAATGGACTATGACGAAGCCAATAGGAATATGGAACTTTTTGTGGACAAGGTCATGCCAGAACTTAAAGGATTGGGTGATCAGCGCGGTGCGCTGCAATTCGGATAATAAAAGGTTATTAATCTATCTCACTTCTTGCCTGGGTCGATCAAAGTAAGGTGCACGATGGATTAGCGATATTTGCATAGGTGCCTAACGGGTCATGTGTGCTACGGGAGAATATTGTTTTGGATGAGGCGAAGCTGGCGCAGTTCATAGAATCTGAAATTGAACCCAATGTGGCGCAATGGGAGCGAGATCGCCATGTGCCCATGGAGATATTCAGAAAAGCTGGTCAGGCCGGACTCTGTGGTTTAATGCTGCCGGTTGAGGATGGTGGTTACAACCTGTCATTACAAGAACTGGTGCCTGTCTTCGAGAAGCTGGCGTATAGCGATATGGGCTTTGCTTTTGCTCTGGTGCCGCATAATAACCTGG
>JAPKEK010000208.1 GCA_028822125.1 Pseudomonadales bacterium
GTATTGTGTTGGTGGTGCTTATATATTGGTGCAGATGTGCGATCTTGTTGTTGCTGCCCGGAATACCATTTTTAAATACCCCGAGGCACAGGTTGGTTTTACAGGGGGGCTAATTGCCGGCTGTGCAGCACGAATCCCTCATAAAATTGCAATGGAATTCATGTTACTAGGCCAGGACTTGTCAGCTGAGAGAGCCTATGAAGTTGGTATGGTCAATAAAGTCGTAGATCTAGGTCAGCAGATGACGGCAGCGCTTGGATATGCCCGCATACTGGAAGTCAGCGCTCCCCTAGTGGTTCAGACGATCAAGGGTTTTGTCGCAGAGACCATTCCCAGAGGCCCGTCTGAGCTGGCTGCTCTAGCTCGAGACCGCCTGCTCCGGGTGAGTGGTAGCGCTGACGGGGCGGAAGGCAGGCTTGCTTTTACAGAGAAGCGGTCGCCCCGGTTTACCGGCGAGTAGTGTCGCAGGGATTAATGCACCGATTGTTCTTTAAGGCTTGCGCGCTGGTCTGGTTAATCAATTGTCAGTGTCCCGGTTTTAGTGCCAAAACCTCAGCTTGATTTAGGATAGGTTATCGCGTTTATAGCTGCTGCCTGTTGAATCTGCTGTTTGCTGTAGCCTATTTCCGAGAGAATCTCTATGGTGTGTTCTCCATGCATGGGTGCGCCACGCGTTTCCTCTGCCTGAGAATGACTAAACCTGGCTGCGGGGCGAGCCTGCCTTATCTTACCTGCGATGGGATGCTCGGTTTCTATCAGAAGTTTGTTGGCCTTAACCTGCGGGTGATGAATCATCTCAGATCGAGTGAGAACCGGGGCACAGGGGACACCCGCCTGCTCGAGTATTGTTAACCATTCTTCGGCACTTTTCTCTAATAATTTTTCCTGCGTCATTTGTAGTCTGAGGTCTGCATTGAAATCTCTTTTTGCTGGCGTGCTGAAGCGAGGATCATCTTTCCATTGGGGTTGCCCAAGGGCATCACACAGTGCCAGCCACTGTTTATTGGCCATGGCTGACACAGAGATATAGGTTGTTTTGGTTTCGTAGATCAAATCGATGAAGGTTGCTGCCCGCTGGGTGCTGACTTCTTTGCCAACAAAAGTTTGGCCACCCATGTCAGAAGACCATAGGAAGGAGACTACCGCATCTAGCATGGATACCCGCACGTGTTGTCCCTCACCGGTGCGCGCTCTATGAAACAAGGCGCTGGTGGTAGCCTGTGCTGTGACTGTACCGGTCAGTTTATCCGGAAGAATCGTTCTCACCAGGCGAGGGCGAACCTCATCGGAGCCACCCTGAACCGTCGTGAGACCGCTGATGGCTTGAATAATGGGATCATAAACCGGTTTGTGAGAAAGAGGGCCGGTCTCACCAAAGCCTGAGATGGAAACGTAGATAACATCTTTTTTCCTGGCGCGAACCGCTGCTTCATTTACCCCCAGTCGTTCAACCACACCTGGCCTGAAATTCTGAATGAAGACATCTGCAGTTTCAGCCAGTTTAAGGAGCATGGCTTTTCCGGTTTCGTTTTTAAGATTCAGTGCCAGGCCGCGTTTGTTACGGTTGTTATTTAAGAAAATAGGGGTGAACTGATTTTCTCCAAAGCCAGCGCCACGAGCATGGTCAGGCGTGGTGACCGATTCCACCTTAATGACCTCCGCGCCCTGGTCTGCGAGCAGCATAGTGGCCGATGGGCCTGAAATGACCGTGGTTAGGTCAATAATTCTGATGCCGTTTAAGGGTCCTGGCATGACTTGCTCCCGATAGCAAAATATAGCAATGTACTGTAATTAATCGACTGTTTCCATGGCTGTCTAAGGCAGCTTAACTTGAAAGTGTAAATTGAATGGTATACAGCACTGTACAGAGCGCAGAAGAGGATTGATATGTTAAAAATACCAGCTGATGCGGGTGACTTCACGGTTAACTGGCTGAATAGTGCATTAAGCGGTTCGGATTGCCTTGCCCACAGCAAAGTTGTGAGATGTACCGCCCACGCATCCAGTGAGCCCGGGCAGACGGCCGAGGTGTTTTTCTTAGATGTAGAGTTTGATTCGGCGAATCCTGATCTACCCCGAAGTATAGTGGCAAAGTTGACCTCTCAAAATCCCCAGGTTATTGAAGAAATCATCGCTAACTATGACCAGTATCGTCGTGAGACTAGCTTTTACAGAGACTTCCCCGATGCTGGCATTGCAGTGCCTGACTGCCTTTATCAGTCATATGATCCGGAAGCTCAGGAATTTGTGATATTAATGAGAGATCTTGCACCGGCAGAATCCCCTTCCTGGGCTGTCAGTGAAGATCAGATCGTTCTGGCGCTGTCTAAACTACCGGCTTTCCACAGTAAGTGGTGGAATCAGGATCTGCTCCGGGAAAAAGACTATCTGGTGCAGTTTGATGATACTGACTTTTTTACCCTGGCATTTTCAGGTGCCCAGTTAATCAGTGAAAATCTTCCAAACTTGTTTTCAGATTGTGAAGCAACCATGGAGTTGATGGCAGTCGCGAAAGAAAAGCTCCCTAAGATGTTGAGTTTTCTGGCGGGTCGACCGTATACCCTTGTGCATGGGGATTATCACTCAAAGCAGATGTTTTTCCCGACAACCAAGGGCGGCGACTTCAGTGTCATCGACTGGCAGTTCCCCTTTGTCGCTCAGGGAGCATGGGATTTTGCCCGTTTGCTGAATGTCTGCGGCACAACACCGTTTCGCCAAGCCAGGGAAAAATTTCTGTTGGCAGATTACCTGGCCGGACTCAGAGCGCATGGCATTGAGCATTATTCGATGGATGATCTTGAGCAGGATTATCGAATGGGTCTGGTCATCAGCCATATGATTAACACTATTGCCGTAGGTACCACAGACATCAGTCTGATTGTTAATGAATGTAAAACTCTGGGTATAGACTGGCAGGATCTGATGTTTTACCGAACCCAGCGAAGCCTTATTGATTGGCAGGTGCGGCAGGTGCTGGATGATTTATAGCTTCGAGGGGATCTCCAGCGGTTAACACCAGATCACTGATTCAATGCAGTGTGCCGGGGAGACATGAATATCAAACCCGCCTCGTTAAAGACCATTTCACCAATGGCACTGATATGGCCTGTCTTGATTGCCCTTTGTTGAATCCTGTGTGGCTAGAATACCCATCCTGGTGCACGCAGCTGATAGGCACAGATGCACTATTGAATAAGGCGGCTTCTGCCTATTCCAATGTAATCCAGGCCGTAATCAGTGACTCTTTGGGGGTTGTATATGTTTCTGCCATCAAGAATACACTTCGCCCGGAGCTGTTTAGCCAATGCCCTAAAATCAGGCTGCTTAAACTGCCGCCATTCGGTAGCCACAATCAGCACATCTGAGTTTTCAGTTGCGGCGTATTGATCGTCTAGATAACTGATGTTTTCAGTACCCAGAAGGTTTCGGGCATTGGCTAGCGCCTTGGGATCATAGCAGTTAATCCTTGCGCCTTCGTTTAACAGCAGCTCGATCATGGCGATGGCGGGTGCTTCTCGAATATCGTCGGTATCGGGTTTAAAAGCCAAGCCCCAGACGGCGACGGTTCGATCTTTGACGCTGCCACCCAGGTATTCCCGCAGGCGATCAACCAGCAGAATCTTCTGGCTCTTGTTTCGGTTCTCTACCGCTTTGAATATGTCTCCTTTGACACCGACTTCATCGGCCATGGCAATCATCGCCTTAACGTCTTTTGGAAAACACGAACCACCGTAGCCACAGCCTGGATAAATGAATTCAGGGCCGATTCTGGGGTCGGAACCTATGCCCAAGCGAATCTTTTCTATGTCAATGTCCAGTTTCTCGCACATAAGGGCTACTTCGTTCATGAAAGATATTTTAGTTGCCAGCATGGCATTGGCAGCGTACTTGATCATTTCTGCGTCACGAACGCCAACAAAGTGTAAGCGCGGTTCTTTTTTTGCAAAAGGCGCATAAAGATCCTCCATCGCTCTTCGGCTCCGATCGCTATGGGTACCGATGACTATCCTGTCAGGAAACATGAAGTCTTTGACAGCGCTGCCTTCCCTTAGAAATTCCGGATTACTTATGACATCGAAATGAATCTTCTGTTGGCGATTCTTCAGGGTTTGTTCTATGGTGCTGCGAACACGGTCTGCAGTGCCGACGGGTACAGTCGATTTGTTTACCACAATGAGCGGTTCTTTTATGGCCTGTCCAATCTGGCGAGCTGCCTGCAGGATGAAGCTGATGTCCGCCTTACCATCATGCTGGGCGGGCGTCCCTACTGCTATAAAAACCAGGTCGACATCTTCGATAGCAGTTTGGATGTCGCTTTTGAAGGTCAGCCTTCCTGCCGCACTGTTATCGCGAACCAGCTGGTCAAGACCCGGTTCATGAAAGGGGATTCTGCCAAGCCTGAGTTGGTCCAGTTTGGTTAGATCTTTGTCAACACAGACGACCTGGTTGCCCATCTCGGAAAAACAGGTGCCGGTCACGAGACCTACATAACCAGTGCCTATTACAGCAATTTTCATATTCTACTTCCAGATTTTTATGGCTTGAATTCGATACAACCATGTTAAGTGAATTTGCGACTGAGTTAAAAGAATTAAGTCGAGTTTAAGTGGCCTCCAGCGGGGCAGCCTTGTATGATCCTTTCGATGAATTCCGCTGTTTCCCGGTTTATTTCAGGGCTGGCGTAAATACGGTTCTGCCACTTTTAGACCAGATAGTCGTTAAGAGAAGCTACCCTATGTTTGACCGAGTTACAGAATTTAAAACCCTGTTGAAGCTGGCATTACCCATGATGGGCACCCAGTTCTTTATTATGGGTATGGGGTTCGTGGATACAGCGATGGCGGGGCATTACTCGTCTCTTGACCTGGCGGGTGTTGCGCTGGGGGGAATAGTGCTCTGGCCTTTATTTATGGGGGCGGCTGGAATTCTCATGGCGGTGACGCCTATGACGGCACAGTTGCGGGGAGAAGGAAGGCAGGAAGAAGTGGGCTCGCTGGCCAGACAGGGACTCTGGCTCGGGGCAATAGCGGGCATTGTGCTCTGTTTTATATTACTTGAGAGTGCTGCTATCTTCTTGGTATTTTCAGTTGATGCAGCCGCCATCGAAATTGCTGAAGAATATTTAGGCGCTGTGATCTGGGGTCTCCCAGGAGCGATGCTCTATGTCACGTTGCGTTATACCTGTGAAGGCCTGGGCAGGACGATGTTTCCCATGCTCATTGCTGGCGCAGCGCTTATCGTGAATGCGATTTTAAATTATGTGTTCATCTACGGTAAGTTGGGTATGCCTGAAATGGGCGGGGTCGGGTGCGGCTGGGCGACCACGATTACCATGTGGTTTGAGTTTGTAGCGATAGTGGTACTGGCCCAGCAAGCATGGTTTAAAGAGGCCAGAATATTTGCAAAGTTCAGTCCGCCCAGAAGATCGCGAATGATCAGTATTTTAACGATCGGGGTACCTATCGGCGCTACCATGTTTCTGGAAATGTCATTTTTTTCACTAATCAGTTTAATGAT
>JAPKEK010000209.1 GCA_028822125.1 Pseudomonadales bacterium
CTGAACTGTTGATCAGGTCTGATTGGCCCGTCATTGGGCGCTCGAAATCCAGAAGTGATTTTCAGTAGGGGACCTCGCTGCTTGACAGCCTTGAACTCAAATTTTTACAATCAAGCCGATGACGTAGTAATACAGAGGTTAAATCAACTAATTCTTTACATTTTTTGCTTTAAAAATTTACACCTAAATTTGCTTTAAAAATTTACTTTTAAGATTTCACAGACTTCACAGGGATTCGCTGTAAAGCTGATTCGGAACAAGCCCCATGATCCAGAATATTCGATTGTTATGGTATTTCCTGATACTGATAGGCGGCGTGGGCTGCTCTCGGCCCGAGTCTGCGGATCTGTTGCTCACCTCTGTGGCAGTTTATACGGTCAATGCTGCAAGACCCTGGGAGCAGGCCATTGCCATCCGTGATGGCACGATTATCGCGGTGGGCACAAACGAGGAGACCACAGATCGATTTGAAGGTCCCACTGAATCCCTGGATGGGCGAATGGTTCTGCCGGGTTTTCATGATGCCCATCTGCACCCCCTGATGGGGGGTGTTCAACTCATGCAATGTGACTTGAGTGGGCTTGCGGCAGTGCCGACCCTGCTTGAAAAGATCCGCTCGTGTGATGCAGCTTTGGTGGGCGGAGAATGGCTGGTCGGCGGCGGCTGGAATCTGGCGCTGTTTGATGAGTCGAATCCATCAAAATCCCTGCTCGATGCCATTAATTCACACCGCCCGATTTTCCTGCGCGGCGAAGATGGTCATTCTTCCTGGGCTAACAGCCGCGCACTCAGTCTGGCAGGAATCGAGGCGGAAACACCTAACCCCATCCAAGGAGTCATTGAAAGGGATTTTGAGGGTGGGCGGTCGGAACGCTACGGGAATCAGCCCAGGCGCTGGTAGAAAGCGTCGTTCCAGCTTTGATGCCTGCAGAATACCTGCAGGTGGGTCGACTGGCGCTGCAATTGGCCAACAGTTATGGTATCACGTCGATGATTGATGCAGCTTCAACATCTGTTGTTAGTAGCTATTCTGGCAGCAGGCTTGATGGGGCTTGAGCAAGCTCTGCAGCCCGAGGCGCCGAGCCAACAGGATGCCTGGGAATTGACAACTGGTCTGCCTGAAAATATGGGGGAGGGGCTGCGTCGGTTGCAGGCCAGTGAAAAATTCGCCGTAGCATTTTCAAAGGAATTTATAGAGGTTTAGTTGTCCGTAAAAGGGGTGAACTGAAAGATTTCAGCAGTCGAGTTTCTTCCTGGAAGGTCAATTATCTGGGCAGTATGCTCTAGCCGAGCGGCCGATATTCACCTTGCCAGGGTTTTGGTAAAGCCTGGTACCAGGCTTTACCGGCCAGTAAACCAATCTGCTGATCGGGGTTATCTTGGCCCAGTTGCTCGACCTTATCTGAATTAACAGGCACTATAGCGATAAGCCCATAAAACAGAAAGTATGAGCATCAAACAACCGCACCCAAGGCAGGATCTGCTGGGCACAGAAGGTGCCAGTATGACCTATGGTGGTCAACTCTCTTTTCTCAGACGACAATACACCCAGGATATAGCCGGTGCCGATGTTGTTATATCAGGGTTGCCTTTTGATGCGGCGACGACCTTCAGACCAGGCGCCAGGCTTGGGCCACAGGCGATAAGGGCCGCCAGTGTGCAATTGGCTGAAATCAACGCCAACGCTTTCCCGTACAATCTGGATCCCTTTGCGAGTTTGGCAGTAGCAGACTATGGTGATTGTTATTTTGATAGCGGTTATCCTGAGCATGCGGTAGAGGTTATTACGGCGCATGCGCGGAAACTGCTGCTGCAAGATGTAACCATGCTGAGCTTCGGTGGCGATCATTTCGTAACTTATCCTCTGCTGAAAGCGCATGCTGAAAAGTACGGGCCGCTCTCGCTTATTCATTTTGATGCTCATGTTGATACCTGGCCCGATGACGGTCAGCGTCTCGATCATGGGTCCATGTTTTTGCGTGCAAAAAATGAAGGCTTGATTGATTCCGCCCGTTCCATTCAGTTGGGTATCAGATCATTCAGTGAAGATGATTACGGCTTTACAGTATTGACGGCGCCATGGATACAGGAGCATGGTAGCGCCCAGGCGATTTCAGAAATCAGGCGAGTGGTTGGTGACCATAAGGCTTATCTGACGTTTGATATTGATTGCCTTGATCCCGCATTTGCCCCTGGCACCGGGACACCGGTGGCGGGCGGGTTAAGCTCCAGCGAAGCTTTTGCAATCTTCAGGGCAATGGTAGATTTTAACATAATCGGTATGGATGTAGTGGAAGTTGCTCCTGCTTACGATCATGCAGAGATCACAGCCATTGCTGCTGCGACCTTAGCCCATGATTTTATTTGTCAGCTGGCCATTCGTAAAAACGGTCAGCACCATTAAGGTGTGATCGTCACTCAGGTGTAATCAGAGTGAATACCTTGGGCGTGGCCTTCGCTTTTTCTAACGAAGTAGATGACAGCGTAAACGAATGGGGTGTCAATCAGCGCGATAACGACCTTGCAAAGATAAGCAACCATGATTAACTGTAACAGTTGGTTGAATGACATGAGTCCGTAGAAGGCTAATCCATAGAAAATAGTGGTATCCAGACCCTGGCTGACGATAGTAGAACCATTGTTGCGTATCCATAACCTGGATTTGCCGGTGTAGCTTCTGATCTTATGGAAGGCCCAGACGTCAAAGGTCTGACTGGCTAAATAGCTAAGCAGAGAGGCCAGGGTGACTCGCCCCGCAAAACTCATGATATTGGCAAATGCTTGCTGATCCGGGTAATAAACACTGGGCGTCCAGTGGATGCTGAACTGGCTGGCAGCGAGCACTATGGGATAACACAGGGCGGTTCCCAGGACCGCTGACTGAGCCAGTTTGGGTCCATACAATTCCGATATGACATCGGTAATCAGGAAGGTACTGCTGTAAATCAGGATTGAAACAGATATAGCAACTGTGCCAAAACCAGGGATGCTGAGATCGCCCAGTTTCCCGGCAATAAAAATGGAAGTTACCACGGAGCCGGCCAGTAGAGGGGGCAGTATCTGTGCTCCCAGCCATCTGGCGCTGCAGCAGATCAGGCTGGTAAGAATCACTGTGCTGATAAGAACCATGAATTCGTACACTGGATTATCCTTGCGGTCTGAATTATAAACCGGTTTGTGGTAGTTTTGATGAGGCTCTTATACCTAGCACGGCAGGTTTGTGCAGGGCGAGCTCTTCATCGCTGAGGCCGCTTAGTTCGTAGGGTAGTACCAGCCAGTTATTGGTTTCATGGAGGAAATAGTCAGGTTGAAATGCGACCCTTGACCGCTTTGGTTTTCGATATAGACAGGCGATGCGAATCTGCTCGGGCAGATTTCGTTTCAGGCGGTCTTTGAGCTTGGCCAAGACGGCCTGCATGTTGAGACCGGAACTGAATACATCATCAACAATCAATAGCCGGTCGTGTCTATTGAGCGTCTCCAGCAGGTATTGGGTACCGTGAACCCTGATGTCAGGTTTTTCTGCCTGCAGCATTTTTCTGTATTCATGTGCTCCGGCGTAAGAGGTTCTGATGGCAATATGGTCGGTATTGATACCCAGGGTTTGCAGGCACTCCTGAATATAGATGCCGATTGTGCTGCCACCACGCCATAAGCCGACGATAAAGGTAGGTTTGAATCTGGAGCGATAGATTTCAACGCCAAGACGGAAGCTGTCTTCTATAATAGTGGTTTCATCAATAAAGGTTTTTTGTTGCATACTGACTACTTTAGTTACTGCTAATTAGTTACTGTTGACTGTTTTAGCTACTGTTAAAAGGATAACCCAATATGTCTCGGAAACGCTATCTTGATGCCCAGGAACTGCTGGAAGACAGCTGGCTTCTGGGCGCGCGGGTGTTGGCGAGCGGGTTTAAACCAGCCTTTATTGTGGCCATATGGCGCGGTGGTGTCCCGATCGGCATTGCGGTCCAGGAATATCTGGGATTACAAGGCGTAAAGGCAAATCATATTGCTATTCGTACGGCATCCTATTCCGGCATCGATGATAGAAGTGACCAGGTGCAGGTTTACAGTATGAATTATCTGGTAAAGCATGCTCGCCAGGAGGACGCATTGCTTATTGTTGATGATGTGTTTGATACCGGCAGGAGTATAGCGGCTGTTATTGATCACCTTTCAACCAAAGCGCGAAGAAATACGCCCTCAGATATCCGGGTAGCAGTACCCTACTATAAGCCAGCAAGGAACCTGACTGGCCGGGTACCGGATTACTTTGTTCACGAAACCGATGAGTGGCTAAAATTCCCGCACTCTCTGGAAGGCTTAAGTCGAGCTGAGATTGCCCGGCATCGACCGCGATTGGCTGCCATATTAGATACCGCGAAACTTCCCAGGCGCATTTAATCGACATAGACTGTCTGGCTCTGTTTAAAGTATTTAATCCTGATGGACTTTAACTTTAACCTTAACCTTAAGTAGGGAAACTGAATATGGCTCATATTGGCCCTTGTGTGCAGCTCAATGATCCGCTCTTTATTCATGATACGGCGCAGTTGCACGGCAAGGTCTGTATTGAAAAGAATGTCTCTATCTGGGCCAATGTAGTCACTCGTTGCGAGCAGTTCGAAATCATTATCGGTGAAGGCTCTAATATTCAGGATTTTGTGATGATCCACGAGGGTGCGCAGACGCCAACCCTGGTGGGGCGGAACTGTTCGATCACGCACCATGTCACGCTGCATGGTTGCAGAATTGGTGATAATTGCTTGATCGGTATCAATGCGACGATAATGGATGGCGCTGTGATCGGCGCAAATTCAATAGTGGCGGGACATGCCATTGTTAGCGAAGGTTTAGTTTTCCCGGAAAATTCGGTCATCGGTGGCGTCCCGGCGAAGCAGATTAGCAGCCGTAATTGTTCAGTTGCGAACTTGGCGAACGCGGCATATTATCGCCAGCTCGCTACCTGTTACGCCGATGGCAGGGATCGGATTTAAACAGTCCATCTCACTCAGGGTTATGAGTGCTGCGATAGATTGCATCTTTGTATTTAGATAAATTGAGTTTACCGAGTAGAATAACGGCATATTTTCTTGGGAGCTACATTATGACTGGTATAAAAATTGGCGTTACCATTGCAGCCGTTCTGATCTTCTTGTCTCTGGCAGCTTCCAGCTTTGTTGTAGTGGATGCCGGATATGTAGGTGTGGTAAAACGATTGGGCGCCGTCCAACCTGATTTTCTGCCAGAAGGGTTTCATTTCAAGGCACCTTTCTTAGATGTAGTAGAGAAATTTGATGTTCGTCTGAGTAAAGCTGAATCCGATGCAGGCGCATCGTCAAAGGATCTTCAAATGGTCAGAACAAAAATAGCCGTGCAATATTCGATGAATGCCGCGCTGATGCCGATGACACTACAGAGAATTGGTACTCGACTGGTGGTCGAAAAAACACTCGTAGATCCTGCCATCATGGAATCGGTAAAGGCGATTACGGCGCTATATACAGCCG
>JAPKEK010000210.1 GCA_028822125.1 Pseudomonadales bacterium
AGCGAATGTCCGCCGGGCTAAATCCAAGACGGTAGATACCATCAATCATTTGATAGACAGTTTGTGGGAATGTGGTATCGAAAAGAATCAAACCCTCGCCGGTATCGATCAGCCAGCTGCAGACAGACCGGTTGCCAACAAAGTAGAGGTTCCCATAGACACGGAATGGCTCTATGTAGGTTCGCAAAGGCTCGTTAATAATTCTTACTGCCATTTAGCCTCGCCGCCGTCATTATTTCGCATTCACACACGCTCTAAGGCTATTTTAGTCTTAGGGATTAAAAAGGGTTTGGCTAAAGGCAGGCAAGGCTCACACGCGTTCTGTGTGCTCTCTGGCACAGCTCAAAGAAGAGAAGCTGCGCGGACTATGCAAAGTGGTGCCCGGGGCCGGAATTGAACCGGCACTCCCTAACGGGAACAAGATTTTAAGTCTTGCGTGTCTACCAATTTCACCACCCGGGCAGCGCGGTGTAGTCTATCACGATCTCAGGCGAATCAACCCCTCTTGCATGCAACTTGCTACTAATTTCCCTTCCGCGGAGAAAATCGAGCCACGGGTGTAACCCCTTGCCGCTGCTGAGGCTGGGCTGTCCAGGCGGTACAGGAGCCAACTATTAACATTGACCGGCCCATGAAACCAGATGCTATGGTCAAGGCTGGCGACCTGCATGTTGCTACGCTCGAACTTGCCCCTGTGGGGCATACGGGCTGTGCCAAGCAATGCCTCATCGGATTCATATGCCAGCAAAGCCAGATGCATTCTGGGCTCCATGGGAGCATGGCCATTGGCCTTTATCCAGATCTGCTGTTCGGGTTCCTGCGGAACCTGTTCTAACAATTGTTTGTGATTTTCCCTGTAACTCAGGAAAGGTCGCTGCCTGAGTCCGTCAACCAGTTGATCTTCACTGGGTGGGTACAATGCGGGCATAGGCTCCTGGTGGGATAGCCCTTCCTCGGTAATATGAAAAGAGGCATCCATCGTAAAGATAGCAAGGCCATTCTGGAACACCACCACCCGCCGTGTGGTAAAGCTCTTACCATCGCGAATACGTTCTACTTCAAACAGCGCAGGTAGTCCTGGGTCACCGGCTCTTAAGAAATAAGCATGCAGTGAATGGGGTGATCGATCCATAGGTACGGTGTTCATCGCTGCAACCAGTGCTTGCGCGATCACCTGCCCGCCAAACAGCCGCTTTTTGCGGTCAGGAGGATGGTAGCCCCGAAACAGGTTCTCCTCAATTGGCTCGAGATCCAACAGACTGAGTAACCGCTCAAGGGGATTCATACTGATATAGTGATCCATGACTGGCGGCCAATTGTGTTTTTTCATTGGGATTACTTGACGCCCCTATAAATATCCTGTCATGCAACAGGCGTGCTGACCATAGGTCTACTTGCTACTATCTGAACTGGCCAGAAAGCCCGACTACCGTGCAGAAGTTCCGCCATCCGCCATATAAACGCCGCCCGTTAAGAACTCACTCTCATCGGACGCCAGAAACAGCATGATATTGGCGATATCAGAGGGCTCAGCATATCGGCCCAGTGGAATATTGGCGCTCATCATATCATGCGCCGCATCGGTGTCGTCAGGACTTAATCCTGCTTCCAGGCTCCGCATCATACGGGTTTCAACAGGCGACGGGTTCACCGTATTCACTCGAATCTTGTCATCAGCACCCGCCAGCGCAGCTGAGCGCATCAGGCCGATGACAGCATGTTTACTGGTGGAGTATGGCGCAAGCATGCTGGCGCCTTTAATGCCTGCTACGGAAGATGTGATCACGATACTGCCACCGCCTCGAGCCTGCATGATGGGGAATACTGCGCGAGTACCGAGCCATACGCCTTTTTCGTTTACATTCAATACCTCAACAAACATTTCTTCCGAACAATCGAGAAATGGGGCAACCTCGCCCTCAATACCAGCATTGGCCAGTAAGATATCCACGCCACCGAATTGGTCGACTACCTGGGCAATAAACCGGTCTGTATCGGCTTTGCTGCTGACATCGGCCACGCAATAGGAACACACATTACTACCCAGTCTTTCTGCAGCAGCGGCCATGGCAGCTTCATCAAGATCTACCAGAAAGACCTTCGCACCCTCTGTAATAAAACGCTCGGCTGCTGCCACACCAATGCCTCCGGACCCGCCGGTAATCACCGCCACTTTGCCTTCCAGTCTGTTCATAGTCGCCTCCTAGTTTTGCCCCAGCCTAGCAAAGAAAGACTGCCGCTTCAGCATTTATTCACTCAGGATCAGATGTAACCACTGGCACTACGTCAAAGATGCGAATCGTCATAAATTAGAGTAAACTGCGTCCTCCGCGAGGCTGGGTGGCAGAGTGGTCATGCAGCGGTCTGCAACACCGTTTACGCCGGTTCGATTCCGACCCCAGCCTCCATTTCACTTTTCTGCAGGCTCCGTTATATCGTTACCAAACGCTATTTAATACCAATATTTTCAATGAGTTACAATAGATTCATGCTGATCGGATTCACGGTGACACAGTGTGGATATTCATTGCGAATCAACCGATTTAGGGATCAAATTAGGGATATTTTGAGCGATTATGATGCATGGCATAAGACCTGATTGCCTGCGATTAAAAAGCATCGCCAACCAGAGCATCAACGTCCTCGACACCTCTTAAATTATCGGTGAACGCGGCCATCTGATCGCCACCTGCGCGGCCTGCTCGCTGTGCCTGATCAACACTCTCAGCTCCAACCCCGCTGAGCATGCCCGGGATTGCGGATCCTGCGGCCTTAACTGCGCGCCCGGTTGCTCCTGCAGCCTTGCCCGCCAGGTTGATTGGGTCAATTGCTTGGCCTGCTTTCTGAATCACTCTGCCTGTTTTTCCTATTATCCCTGGCCCCTGCCCGTCACAGCTTCCAGATCCACACGTCTGCTTCAATTCTGACGTATCACCCCATCCTGCTAACAGGCTCGAATTCCGGTTCGATTTGGGGTCCCGGCGTCAACAACATGGTGCCAATGCCAATGATAAAGAGAGACAAATAGGGCTCGAATGGCCAAAAGGGAAACCACAGAACAAGATCTGCAGACCATGCCGGTGCAGTCAGTAATGCTGTAATAGTTTTCTGCCAGTAAAGACCGGACGCGGCTGCAAAAAGACCTGACGTGATAACGATACAGCTCAGTAGTGTCATGCCGGTGGAGATGTCGTTGTGCCTCCCGCTCTTACTCGCCGCTTGTTGACGCTTTTTTCCCCAGGCGGCAATTCTAACGGCAAACGCGAGAAAACCCGCCCAGTAAAACAGATAGTCAAGTAATTGGGGATTCTCATAATAGAAAAGACTCCACCAATAGACGCTAAATGGATAGGCCCATAGAAAGTAGATACCGCTCGTGTGCAACAGCTTCCACTGTTCTGACGTTAAGTGTTTGCGTCCGAAGCTGAAAGACGTGACCACCATGGCTGGAAGAAAGATGTAACCGATTGACCCTTCGAGCTCATCGCGGAGCACATAAATGTCTTCAAAGTAGTACTCACGCAAAAACGTCGACAAGATGAAAATGAACATGCCCTGCCATGCCATAGCAACGGCGAAACACATCCCAAAATATTTGCGGTTACGTAACCACCAGGCCGTAAAGGGCCCGGGGAATAGTATTTGAACTGAGGATGCAGCCACAACAAGGTATATGAATGGTACGGCCCAGCGCACTGAAAAACTGATCATTGCGCCTACACCTGCGCCTGTAGTCAGATCAGCCTCGATCATCTCCATTGCCATAACGGCGGACATGGGTAGCGCCAAGAGTAGAAACAATCTCCACTTATTGATGTACTTATTTTTCAGAATTGTTTTCAGGTCGGTTGTCATATAAGTCACAAAGGTTAGAAATGTGAACCTGACATTCTCTCTATTCAGATGCAGCCGGGCGACTTTCCCGATAGGCCAAGAGTACACATCACATAAAGCAGGTTGGCCTGACTGCGTATCTTACCCTCATAGACCTACCTGAGGTTATATCAGTTATATTACGACCCATTCATTCGCTACTATACGCTGATCAGTTTCAAATGATAATATTAACCGATGCCAAATATTGTAAAAATACGTATGCGCTCGGCGCTCGAACTTACTCTTGCCTTCATACCCTGGCTACTCTCCCTGTACCTGCTCTACTGGCTCGAATATAGCGAATCCTGGACCAGCTTAACTGCACATCGAGGAAAGATGGCGGTCGCAATATTGATGGCTGGCATGATCTTGTCATTTCTTATTCAGTCTAATTTCATCAAGCGTAAGCGGAAAACTACCACGGGTTGAAGCATGTTGAGTCGTCGCACAACAGTTTTAAAACTCCGCTAAAAACGAACCAGTTAATTCTTCGCAGGTGCTGCCAGCGGCATAGCCGTTTTTTAGATCGTGCGGCACGTATAGCACTGGTTTCTCTACCATGAATCCTGCGTGCAGCACCGCAACGGTTTCGGCCTTGTTGAGTGCGAGGTCCAGTTGATCGACCTCCGTGAATTCGGCATGTATTTTTACCGCGCATAGCAGGTGCACGGCATTTTGTCCGGACAAGGGGAACATGTACCAAGGACAATCACAAATATCGTTTAAATTCGTGATTTTTTAGGTGCAGGTCCAACGCGGAAAAGTGGCTTGGCATGGCGACCTCAATAAGAGATTCCCCTAGCGCTAGAGGGCCAACCCCAGGCAACCGATAGCCATGACAGAAATCAGGACAAAGGTTCCCTGCGCTCCAATCAACCTGGGATAATTTGCGCCAGGATAAGTCCCCAGCCCGAAAGCGTGGAAAAGTCGCAGGACAAAAAGTGACAGGCCAAATCCGTGCAACAGAAGTTGCGAGGCACCCTGGATCTCGAGAACCAATAGCAGCAACAACGCAATCGGTACATTCTCAATGAAATTTGCTTGAACGCGCAGTGCAGCATCAGGTTGCCAGGCAGGAACCTTACCCGACCGCAACCGGGCATACAGCACAAAGTTCGCTAGCACGACAGCCAGTAAAGCATGTAGGCCGACATATAGCGCAGTCACTGGAATCAATCCTGACATCTCATTAATACCCATTACAAGATTCCCCACACAACCAGCCCCAGTCCTGCCAGAGAAAGAACGAGCCCAATGTAACTGTACTGGTCTAGCCAGAACAGCCCGAAGGCTTCCGGAGATCCCTTTTCAGCAGAGGGTGATTCCCCGGGAGACAAAGCGTGAGGCAGCCCACCAACCCACAAAATCAGCAGGCCATGAAACGCCATCCCCAAACCCAGTGCGATTATCCAGAATTCAGACATCCCATTCCCCTTTACTCTATTGTTAGTCCAATCCTAGGGCTTGATAATAACTTCTTCTTTTGCCATAAAAAGCGCAACGCTCTCCATGTCGACGAAATTGGCTGCATCACTACCCTGATCCTCTTGCATCTGTCTTGAGTCGATTGCACGACCAGCGGCCTCTATATCTGGCCACGAAATTTCTGTAATACCATCGTAAACAGGAC
>JAPKEK010000211.1 GCA_028822125.1 Pseudomonadales bacterium
CGCGTTTCTACCCAGTTATCAAGCCATTTACGCCAATGAACCGCCGGTACTGATCCATGTCGATTACCGGCTCGATAATATGATGTTTGGTGGTCCTTATCCTCTTACCGTGATTGACTGGCAGTCGCTCAGGACGGGTTGCCCTGTTGCAGATGTGAGTTACTTCCTGGGAACCTCTCTTTTGCCCGAAGTTCGAGCCAAGGAAGAACGTGCACTGCTGGAGTTTTATCTGGATGTATTAAGGAGTTACCGTGTTGAATTGGGACTGGATGATTGTTTTCGCTATTACCGCAACTACGCACCTGCGGGGATGATAATGGCTGTTATTGCTTCGATGATCGTCGGTGAAACCCCGCGTGGTAATGATATGTTCATGGCAATGGCGACCCGCAGCGCGACCATGTGCCGCGACCTGGAAACCTTCTGACGAGTAGTGCCGGTTTAAGTTGGAAAGGGTGGCAGGGCCGGGTTTGCTGGCAGGTGATCAAAATCCCTGGGGCTTCTTTGGCGGCGATATTCTTCGATAACAGGGGCCAGTTCATCAGGGGATGCGCCGTGTAGTATGACCCCATCCACACCGAGTTCAAATTGGTGTTGTATTGCTGCGACGCAATTTCCCGGGGTTCCGGTAGCCGCATTTGCCAGCCAGGTCTGTGGAATCAGTTCAGCGACTTGCTCTAATTCAGAGACAGTGGCTTTTTGATCCAGCGAACCGTTAAATTCCTTGATCAATTTATGACGCCTGAAATTTTCCAGGACTTTCGGGTCCCACTGATTGGTATTGACCATCAGGTCGCCATAGGCTTGCAGGTAAGTTCCCATCCTGCCAACTGTTTTCTTTAATCGGACAGGATAGTCGAGATGATCACCAACGGTTGCCAGACAGGACCAGACACGTACGTTCTGGGGGTTTCTACCTGCCTTTGCTGCTGCCTGCTTTACAGTTTTGACCGCTCTGCTGGTGGTTTCATCGGTAAAGAAGGTATGCAGCACTACCGCATCGTAGCAGCGTCCGGCTAGTGCTAAAGAATTGGGACCGAATGCCATCAGAGTCAATGGAATGGTTTCATTGAAATCGGGGTCCAGGCGTAGCACGGGCCAGCTTCCGGCTGGGCCATTATGATTGATGATAGTTTTACCCTGATGAAGCCGTCGCATCAGCCCGGCAAAATCTTCCATCATGGCTGTGGTCAGGTTTGATAATCCAAGCGCCTTGAATAGAGGATCAATGCCTCTGCCTAATCCGAGACTGAATCGACCTTGAGTCAGGAAATGCATCGTCGACGCAAATGCGGCGGTGACAATGGGATGGCGGGTGTTTTGATTGGTGGCTGCGGTAACAATGCCGATGTTTTTTGAACTAGCACCTGCTATTCCAGACAGGGTGGCGATTTCTTTTATGTTAAAACGCTCCGACAGAAAACAACTGCCAATGCCCATGCTTTCTGCGCTAACGATTTCTTCAATGAGGTCTCGAGGGCTTTTAGGTGCACCTGCCAGACCGTAGAAGCCAATTTCATTCATCGATGGGTTCATGGTGTCAGTCCTGTTGTTTAAGGCATAAACATATCTGCTGCTCGCAGGGAAAGGAAGCGCTGATTTGCTTTGCGATGATAGTCTTGCTTGACATGTATACTGCTGATCAGCCAGCGCTGTCTAATCTATCCATAAATGGTGCAGCCGGGATAGACTGGTTATGCATGATCCGCGTGTCTTGTTGGTCGGTGCGTGGGCCTGGGTCTCTGGTTTTCCAGTTGAATTAGTTGTAAAAATGTTTGTTGTGCCATTTGGTTGTGCCATTTGGTTGTGCCATTTGGTTGTGCCATAAGGAGATACTATGCAATATCAGCTAATCAGTGTTGAGCCGTTGACTGCGTCCATTGGTGCAGTGATCGGTGGGATTAATCTGGCGGACAAACTGTCTGACCAGGCAAAGGCCGAGATACAGCATGCCTGGCTTAAGCATCTTGTTGTTTTTTTCAGAGATCAAGAATTGACAGCAGAGCAGCATTTGGCCCTGGGCAGGGACTTTGGTGAATTGCATATACACCCCGCAGCGCCTTATCGACATGATAATCCGGCGCTGATGGCCGTCCATACGGACGCTGATTCACATCGTAATAATGGTGAGGTCTGGCATTCTGATGTATCTGCAGATGAACAACCGCCTAAAGCCAGCATCCTGTATTTGCAGACCGTGCCGGCCACTGGAGGGGATACCCTATGGGCGAACATGTATGCTGCTTATGAGGCGCTGTCAAGCCCGATACAGGAAATGCTGGAACTCTTATCAGCTCGACATGAAGCGGATTATTCTGGATTCTATGGTGATCACAAGCCGCAACGCGCTAACCCTCATGCCAATCATCCGGTCATTCGTACGCATCCGGAAACTGGTAGAAAGGCGCTTTTCGTCAATCAGGGATTTACTAAGGCAATACTGGGATTGTCCCGTGAAGAGAGTAGTGCGCTGCTTCAATTCTTGTTTCAACACGTAAAGCATCCGGCATTTCATTGCCGTTTTCGCTGGAGCGAAAACTCTGTGGCGATCTGGGATAATCGGTGTACTCAGCATCTTGCAGTGTGGGATTATTATCCGAATACGCGAAGTGGTACGCGGGTTACCGTGCAGGGCGACAGGCCATTTTAAGCATGGCTGGCTGTCCTTTTTATTTTACCGATGTTTTTACCCAGGGGCCTTACAGTGGTAATCAACTGGCCACTTTAATCCCGGCTAAGCCATTGGCTGACAGCATTATGCAGTCTATAGCCAGAGAAATTAATTTTTCTGAGACCAGTTTTGTAACGGGTGGCAGTATGAGTGCCGGATTTGATATACGAATTTTTACGCCTACCGAAGAAATCCCCTTTGCAGGTCATCCGGTACTGGGCTCGGCTTTTGTGGTTAGAAAGGCCTTTGGCCTGGAATCAAGTTCTGAGGTGGGACTCAATCTGGCAGGGGGTAAGGTGCCCGTTAGTTTTAAGGATCCGGGGTTTCAGTTCTTTACCAGAGATCAGGTCCAAATATCCGAGGCGCAGGATTTAGGTGGCTTAATCCAGGATTTAGGATTGAAGCCGGAAGATATTGATAGCCGCTATCCCTGCTGTCGAGCCTCAGCAGGATTAAGGTTTCTGATCATTCCGTTGGTAAGTGTAGCCGCTTTACGAAGCATCGACAGCAGTCAGGTGAATTGTCAGGAACCCGTATTCTTGTTTGCTCCGGCAGATGCAGGCATGGCAGAGCATATTCGTGCTCGGATGTTTGCCCCTGGTCTGGGAGTCGTGGAGGATGCCGCAACAGGAAGTGCCAGCTGTGCGCTTGGCGGGTATCTTGTGGAGTATGAATATTTTGGCTCAACGCAGGTGACTATATTGATCGGGCAGGGTTTTGAGATGGGTCGACCTTCACATATCCATGTAACTGCGGTTAAGAATAGGAAGCATTTTAACATTGAGGTGGGCGGGCAGATACGACTCGTTGGCCAAGGTCACTGGGTTACCGGTTGATAGATTATTCGTTTTCTCATGCCTCTGCGTTTTCGTTTGAGATAGGTTGAGTCGCCTCGTGCCAAGTTCAAGGGTAGTCCGATAGGGTGTCTTCGATACCTATTTGTGCTATATAAGCATTCATATTTGAACGTGTCCTTTTATCTATGAGTGAGCAAACTTCTGCTTCATCTGAACAGTTGCCGTCGATATTTACGACTGAACCCCCACCCGTCATTAAAGACCCCTATGCGGTGCCTTTAGCTGATATCAATATGGTAGATGGTCGTATTTTTGAGGAAGATCGGCAGTTCGAGTTTTTCGAAAGGCTTCGAAAGGAGGACCCGGTACATCTGAATGAATATCCTGAAACGGGTCGTTACTGGTCGGTTACCAAGTTCGAGGATATTCTATTCATTGATAAGCACCATGAGCTGTTTTCTTCTGCGCATGGCATCGCCCTGGGCCCTCCGGTGAATAGTGAGCCGAATCCGGAAGATATGAATTTATCCATGTTTATTGCCATGGACCCGCCTAAGCATGACCTGCAGCGGGCAACGGTTAGTGGTGTAGTTGCTCCACGAAACCTGGCAGAACTAGAGCCCTTAATCAGGCAACGCGCTGGAAGTATTCTAGATGGATTACCGGTTGGCCAGACCTTCAATTGGGTAGATCTGGTATCGATTGAGTTGACCACTCAGATGCTGGCCACACTGTTTGATTTTCCGTTCGAGGATAGGCGGAAACTGACTCGCTGGTCTGATATTGCAACGGCCAATCCAGGCGGCGGCGTCATTGAATCTGAGCAGCAGCGAAGAACTGAAATGCTGGAGTGCTTAGAGTATTTTACCAGACTGTGGAATGAAAGGGCGGCAAAAGAGCCTGGCAATGATTTAATATCCATGCTCGCTCATGGTAAGGATACTCGAGATATGGCCCCGTTCGAGTTTCTGGGGAACCTGATTTTATTGATCGTCGGTGGAAATGACACGACTCGAAATTCTATCAGTGGTGGCGTTTTGGCACTCAATCAAAATCCCCTTGAGTACGAAAAACTAAGATTAAAGCCTTCTTTGATTCCAAATATGGTCTCGGAAATGATCCGATGGCAGACGCCCCTTCCCTATATGCGTCGGACCGCTAATGTTGATTTTGAATTGCGCGGCAAGCAGATCAGGGCCGGTGACCAGGTCATTATGTGGTATATCTCCGGCAATCGAGACGAAGAGGTCATAACCAATGCAGACCAATTCCTGATAGACAGGCCATTGGCAAGGCACCATTTGGCTTTTGGTTTTGGTATTCATCGATGTATGGGTAACCGGCTGGCTGAAATGCAGTTGAGAATTGTCTGGCAGGAAATTATGAAAAGATTTAGTTTCGTCGAAGTGTGTGCACCGCCGACACGGTTGCGTTCAAGTTTCGTCAGGGGGATTACCGAATTACCAGTAAGAGTGCACTGCCATTAAAATCTCTGGAGAGTCTAAACCGGTTGTACATATGCAAATGCACGCAGATATACGCATACCATTCTTACCGCGCGCTTTCATTCTGGTGGCAGCGTTCGTTTTCTAGGGTCTGTTAAATATAAGCTAAACGGGATAGGTATAGAGCGTGTTCGACCGGGAATTCAGGCAGTTGCCACCCTTCTCTGCTGTTCTGGGCATGGAGTAGGCCCGGGAAGAAGGATCTAAGTTGTGGGTAAGGCTCAGGATCTTAGGGCATAACCTGCAGGATATGCAAGCTAGCTGTGTGCATGGCGGCGCTATTACCGCAGCGCTGGATAACGCCTGTGGTTGGTGCATTGGTATTCATCCACAGCATGCGAATGGCACTTCAATGGCAACCCTGGATTTAAGGGTCGACTTTATCAGAGGTGCTGTTCCCGAATTGGATATTATGGTTATGGCCGAATGCAACCTATCCAGAAAAATAGGGCCTACGCCAAGGCGGTTGCATCCCAGACGCCAATGAATGACCCGGTCGCTAGCTGGATACCATGAACACAACCAG
>JAPKEK010000212.1 GCA_028822125.1 Pseudomonadales bacterium
ACTGGCAGATCCAACCCGGACATTACGGGCAGCAGCGAACATGAATTATAATGGCATCGGGGTAACCGAGCAGCACCAATACCACCTTGGCCACAGACAATTGCAAACCAACCTCCAGAGAGCGGATGAAATGGCTACAGTATGATGAAACACGCCCTGATTACCGGTGCCGGAACTGGCATAGGCGAAAGCATCGCAGCAACCCTTGCGACTGCTGGCTTTTCTATCACCCTGTTAGGTCGACGCAAAGACGTCCTTGAAAGTGCGGCCGCCAAACTGGATACAGCGGCTGAGAACAGCCAATGTATAGAGTGCGACGTCGGCAGCGAAAGCCGTGTTAAACAAGCCTTCTCTCAGGCCAGATCTGGCTTGGGTGATATCCATATCCTGGTTAACTGTGCCGGAAGTGCGCCTACCAGTCCATTTCACAAACTGACCGGCAAGCAATGGAACGAAGTATTAAACGTTAACCTCAATGGCGTATTCTACTGCACGTCTGAAGTCATCGAACAAATGCGACAGAATCATTATGGTCGCATTATCAATATCGCCAGCACAGCCTCGCTTAGAGGTTACGCTTACGTCAGCGCCTATACAGCGGCTAAGCATGGCGTGCTTGGACTAACGCGAGCCTTAGCACTTGAAACCGCTCCCCTGGGGATTACTGTAAATGCCGTTTGCCCTGGTTATACAGACACCGAAATCATCGCCCAGGCAGTCACTAATATCATGAAAGCAACAGGCCAGAGCCGGCAGCAGGCAATGGCCAACTTTACATCAACTAATCCCCAGGGCCGTCTTATTGACCCCGAGGAAGTCGCCGCAACTGTACTATGGTTATGCTCTGACTCAGCCCGATCAGTTAATGGTCAAGCCATCTCAGTGTGTGGCGGCGAAACCAACTTTTAAGACCTAAGCTATAACACTTACAGAGATCGAAATGAAAACAATAACCCTGACAGATTACCTTCCCCAGCATTTCTTATGGCAGGTTGATTCAGCAGTCGCAACGATTACCCTGAATCGACCAGAGAAGAAAAACCCTCTCACATTTGAATCTTACGCCGAGTTGCGGGACCTGTTTCACGCGTTGCGTGATGCCAACGACGTCCATGCGGTCATTATTAATGGCGCCGGCGGGAATTTCTGTTCCGGCGGTGATGTGCACGAGATCATCGGCCCACTCACCGATATGAAAATGCATGAACTACTGGCTTTTACTCGAATGACCGGAGACCTGGTCAAGAACATGCGCAGCTGCCCACAACCGATCATAAGCGCCATAGAGGGCATCTGCGCGGGAGCGGGCGCAATTATGGCGATGAGCAGTGACCTGCGTTATGGCGCTTTAGATGCCAAGGTTGCCTTCCTGTTCAATCGTGTCGGCCTGGCAGGATGCGACATGGGCGCTTGTGCGATCTTACCTAGGATTATCGGTCAGGGTCGCGCCAGCCAACTGCTTTATTCGGGTCAGTCCATGACAGCTACAGAGGGTGAACGGTGGGGGTTTTTTAATGGCATTAGCGATCAGCCCCTGGTTCTGGCCCAAACCATGGCACAGCAAATAGCAGCTGGCCCCACTTTTGCCAATAGCATCACCAAAACTCAACTCCAGCAGGAATGGAATATGTCTGTTGACCAGGCCATAGAAAGCGAGGCTCAGGCTCAGGCGATCTGCATGCAAACCGAAGATTTTCGCCGCGCCTACAATGCCTTTGTTAACAAAGCCCATCCAGTGTTTGAGGGTAATTAATCACAGAGGCAAGTTTAACCCGAGCGACCTTGTCAACCTTGCTGCCCCAGAAATCGGTAAGGCAAATCACTCAAAGCTTGCGTGTTGCAGACCTTGAGGCCATCATCTACCTGTTTTAATCAGGAACACAACTATGCCTCGCTTCTGGCATGACCTTCAAATCGGGGAAAGCTTTACGACCGAAAGCCGCATGTTCTCTGAAACTGCTATTCTTGAATTCGCTTCTGAATTTGACCCACAACCCTACCACCTGGACGGTGCAGCAGCGCGTGAATCCATATTTGGTGACCTCTGTGCCAGTGGCTGGCAAGTATCGGCAACGGTGATGTGCCTGGTTAACCAAGTCTTACACAGCCAGGAGGTTGCCGTGGTTGAAATTGCAGCGGTACCCTCTATGCGCTGGAAAGCACCCGTGTTCGCAGACGATAGCCTGTCTGCTGAAATCGAACTTACAGACCTCGGCAACTCGTCAGCGTCTGACCAACCTATCGCTGTCGAGGCAAGGGTCGAGGCCTATAATCAGCACAAGGCAATTGTCCTCACGCTTCAGATAAAGCTGCTGATTGCACAGGCTGAAGGCGCACCAGAACATGCAGCCTAGACCCTATATCCGCAGCCGTTGGTTTGAAGATATCCCCATAGGGGAATTTCACGTGTTCGGCGCCCACACTTTCAGTGAACTAGAAATTATCGAATTCGGCAAAAAATATGCGCCGGAAGTTCATCATACCGACCCCGTTGCTGCCCTGGATACGATACACCGTGGCATTATCGCCTCTGGCTGGCATATTAATGCCATCTGGATGCGTCTGATGGTGAATTACATGGAACGATTTGCGCAAGGTGTACAGGATGGTCGACGAAACGGTGCTGGCGTCGCCATAAAAGACCTGATCTGGCATCGGCCTGTTCGTCCTGGCCACACCCTGACGTTCACCTATGAAATCATAGAAAAATCCAATCGGGTGGTGCGTAACAAATGGGGCATGATCAAAAGCAGAAACGAAGCTTTCAACCAATACAATGAACTGGTCATGAGTTTTACCATTGATATTCTGGCTGAGCTTAATCCAAATAATCTTTCAGGCGCCGAAACTGCGCCCCACGCTTAAGGCGCTGCCATAAGATCAGCCAAGGCATCTCCACTGTCATCTTTGAGAGCAGCCTCTCGTAAAGCCGCTACCTGATCTGGCTGGATATCAGGCTGCTGCCTGATTCGCCCAAGTATCTCTGCAAGCTGAGCGCTGGTGCGTTGCCGGGTTTCTCCGTATCCTTTCACCAGGCGGCCGCATTCGGCGACCTCACAGGCCAGTTGCAGATTGACTGGTGCCACAACCTGAATGCTTGTCAACCAATTCGCTATCTGCGCATGAACCTGTTGGTAGCCAAACATGCCACGGCGAAAACGTCGCAGACCAGCCATTGTATACAGCAACAGAAATACCCCTAAATGGGAGGAAGGCAACTGCCAACCGCGGCAGAAGGGTCTTAAAAACCAGCGACAAACGGATGAAGCGGCAACCCATCGGCCCATGGAAACAGGCATTAATGCTGATATTTCTTCAATCCTGGGTCTGAAGAACTCCGTGACCGTCAACAGTTGCTTAGGCGCTGCCTGAACCTCCTTGCGCAGGTTATCGAATCGGCTTTTACGGGTCTTTAGCTGTGCTACCCGAGGAATATCTTCGTAACTCATTAAAAGCGCCAGCCACCGGCCAGTTTCATTGGTCAATCGGTAATTGCTACTGCCATCATCCTGTTCGAAAATTATTTTCATATGATCGAGATACTGCTCGGCATAGGCATCATCCTGATAATCCACCAGCCGAACCATGCCCTGATACAGCATCTCATAAGTCGGAGGCACAAACCCCTGCTCAAGCCGAAAAAGCAGTTCTGAGCCTTTACGGCTATGAGCAGCAGGCAATGCAAATTGTTTCCCCGGCACATCTGTGTCTGATGGATGCCAATGTTCAACGTCTGCAATGCTGGCCATTTCAAAACTGGCATCAAAAGCAGCTAGATTCGATCGAACGTCCTTGCCTGTCTGGTGGATGACCCGCTCATAGGTCGCTTTACTGAAAGGCAAGACGCCTGCACCCGCCACTGCCCCCAGGAGGACCGCAGAAATGATCGCGTTATGCTCACTGGCCAACTTCTGCATGTCGTACTGTACCGTATGCTTGGCATACTTCCCGGCGATATGCTGAACGCTGGTCGCATCAATAATGCCATTGGCAAGTGCTATTTTTTCAGCAATAGCATAGATCCGATGTGTCGAGGTAAGTAAAGTGGTACGATCGGGCGTCACAAATCCGCGCTGCACCATGCGCCCTGCCTCTGAGATCTCGGAAGCAACGGCAATATCAATGTCTCCCTGAGAAGGAAAAAGAGACATCACCGGTAAAGCCTCCACTGAATAAGCCCTGGGGAAAAATTCCAGATAATAGATAGTCGTTCCGGTTCGCTGTGCAACACCGGCGAGCGAGGTAGTCTGACAAAGCCAGCCTTCTTCATCAGCCACATCAATGATCCAATTGGTAAAAACACCGCCGCCTTCACCGCCCAGAGCTGCTGCAACCATATTGACCGTGCGCCGCGTATTCACAATGCCCTGGCCGCCTGATGATCGGCCTGTCTTTCCTGTAACCAGGAAATGAACCCATACCGCACTGTACCGATCAATCGATCCAAAGGGGACGGATTGAAAATAAGATCCACCCGCGTAAAAGACGGGCACAGTATGGCTGCATGAGCATTGCTTCCACAGACACCACAACCCACACAGCTATTGTCAACATAGGATACCGGATCAATTCGCAAAGGATCGGGGTTGGGCTTAATGGTCAGCGACGGACAACCCGATATCCGAATACAGGCATGGTCCCCGGTACAGGTGTCACTATCCACGACAAACCTGGCTTTCACTGTTCGTTTGCCAGAGGCGATTGACTGCTTCAATAGCGGCTTGATCCGACGCTGCCTGGTTAACATACACTCGCCTTGAGCAATAATTACTTTTAAGCCTTTTTCTTTAGTTGTCAGTGCCTCATGGAGGGTCGCTTTCATGGTGTCCACACTATAGGTGCTAATCGTCCTAAGCCAATTAACGCCAGCTCCACGGCAAGCTTTCTCGATGGACTGCGAATCATTCCTCGCTGGGGAGTCAGTATCCAGAGTGGTCGCAATTAATTTGTCCGGTGGTACCAATGAGGGAAGGTCCTGACCCCCTGTTGCAGCTGAATAACCATTATCAACCACAATCAATAAGCCGTCATGGTGGTTAAAAACCGCACTGGTAATACCACTGCTCAAACCATTATGCCAGAAGCCGCCATCGCCCATGATACTAATGGACTTATGAGGCAGTACATGACGCAGGGCTGATGAGCTAGCCAGGGATAAGCCATAACCCATGATGGTATTACCCAGATTAAAGGGTTCTAAAGTCGCAAAAGAGTGACAGCCTATATCTGAGCTTATATGGAACGGGCCGAGTTCTGCCTGCACCTGCTTTAACGCCGAAAATAAGGGCCGCTCGGGGCAACCGGTGCACAGCCCAGAAGGCCTTGGCGGAACATTGATTAACAAACTCTGCTGGTCTTGTTCGCTCAACGGGCTGCGTAGAGAAATCACCTGACTTAAATCTAAAAGCCGCTGGGCCGTCGGCAAATCAGCAGCTTCAATAAAACGAGTGAGACCCTCAAGCATGACCTGCCCGGTGTATTCACCGGCCA
>JAPKEK010000213.1 GCA_028822125.1 Pseudomonadales bacterium
AGTTCTCGCCGTTGGAACATCAGCATTCTGCAACGCGGTCAATACCCGATATTCCCGGTCCACGGCATGGGCAGATTTCAGCAGTTCCCCAGGTGGCTTTCGTCTGAGCACATACTGCTGATCGCGACCGGTCAGCAGGTAAGTCGGGTTAGATTGCCCTCCGGCAAATTCCTCTACCGACAGGCCCCCACGAAAGCCATCAACGTTAGCAGCCATATATTCGGTCAAGGCTGCTATATCTATCTCATGACGTTTCTGAACTGCTATGGTGCCTGTATTATCTTCAGACCTGAAGTCGGTCATAAATGCTTCTCCTGATTCATTTTCAGCTGATATCATCCATGTCAGATTATCATGTCGCAGTCTCCAACATCAGGGCTTTTGCGATCTCTGTGATATCGTTGCACATCCACCGATAGGATAACATCAGACTGGAAGGCATGCTTTTGGAACCGAGCGAACAAAAACAACAAAATGAATTTAGGGTGGGTGGTCGATACGCCAAATATGTACTAGTTGTTTTGGTTATTGTCTACATCTTCAATTTCATCGACCGACAGATCCTGTCAATCCTTGCCGAAGACATCAAGGCAGACCTGGGTATTTCAGATGCCGAGATCGGATTCCTCTATGGCACCGCCTTTGCTGTTTTCTACGCTGTATTCGGGCTTCCCCTCGGTCGTCTTGCCGATACCTGGGTCAGGAAAAGTCTCATTTCCATCGGACTGCTGTTCTGGAGCGCAATGACGGCGCTTTCCGGAACTGCGCGCAGTTTTCAAACGTTAGCGATTTATCGAATAGGCGTGGGTATTGGTGAATCCAGCGCAACGCCGGCTGCTTTTTCAATGCTTGCCGATTATTTCCCGCCGCAGTTAAGAACGACGGCACTTTCAATTTATTCAAGTGGTGTTTATATCGGCTCAGGAATAGGTATATTCCTCGGCGGCGTAATCCTGGACAGCTGGCACAGCGCCTACCCGGACGCCTTGACTGCTCCCTTGGGTCTAAAAGGCTGGCATGTGGCTTTTTTTGCAGTGGGTCTACCCGGTATTTTAATGGCAATCTGGGTTTGGACATTAAGAGAACCTATTCGGGGTCTGAGCGATGGGCTCATAACGCCGGCCCATCCTCATCCTTTTGCTGCCGCCGGGACTGAACTCACTGCAATGCTGCCTGGGCCTCATTTTTATCGATTGTGGCTTTTGGGTGGTGGTCTGAGGGCCCTGGTGATTAACCTCATCGCTCTGGCTCTGATCTCTTCACTGGCCATTTTCCTGTGCCAGGTCACCAGCAACCCAATCCAGTGGTCAGCACTAGGTATTGGTGTGTTCGCAGCTTTTTCCTGGGCTCAATCACTTCACTTGCGTGATCCCCCTACGTTCCACCTGTTATTCAATACTTTTACCCTGCGCTGCGCTGTCATCGGCTTCCCCTCCATGGCTTTTATTACCTACGGTATAGGCTTCTGGTCTCCACCATTTTTTCAGCGAGTTCATGAAGTCAGTGCTTCAGAAACTGGAACGATCCTAGGTCTGACTGCGGCTATCGGTGGATGGAGCGGTGTCACCCTTGGTGGCGTACTTGCCGACAAGCTCCGTAGCTGGTCACCGAGAGCCAAACTCTATGTTAGCCTGGCTTCCGTTGTTCTATCTGCTCCCACTGCACTGGCCTTACTGACAACAGATGACCTGACCACCGCATACTGGCTTAATGCCGTATTCGCGGTCACCTCACCCATGTGGGTAGGACCCGCCGCGGCGACGGTCAATGAACTTGTGTTACCCCGCATGAGGGCGATTGCATCAGCTTTCTATCTAATGATGGTCACCTTCATTGGGCTTGCCCTCGGACCATTTACTATGGGAAAAATAAGCGATTTCCTATATGCCGGTGGCTTATCCACGGATAAAGCACTGACCCAGGGAATGACCTGGGGGTTATCCATGTACGGCCTGGCCGCAGGTTGCATGCTACTGGCAATGCTAAGGGTAAGCGAGGATCAGAAAACAGTGGCAAGTCGTGCTGAACAATACGGTGAACCCGTTGGGGTCAATACCTGAAAATCAGATAATCAGGCTGTGCGGGCTTGGTTCAGGTTATCTAATTACTCAACCTGCCAAGTATGTCCCTCCCTCATAAGTAAATTCAGATCAGCAATGCCTTTCTTTGCCCGAACGGTGCCAATCTGCTGATAAACCGAATCTACAAACGATTGCTCGGGCCGACAGAACAGAACCCCTATAGCTTCTGGGAAATCCGGGGTCTTCAGCTCTGCAAGCATCTGAGCAAGGTGTTTATTGGTCTCATCGTGAACCATTATATCGCTCTCAGTAACACCATCCTCGCCCAACGTTACCACGTCGAAGCTCAGTGTCTGGGCATTAAGGCGCAGACCTTTCTGTCTGTCAGCACCAAACAGCAATGGTTTGCCATGTTCAACTACCAATCGGGTTTCTGCAGCTGTCTTCTTGTCCTTAACATAATCAAAAATTCCATCATTGTAGACAGGACAATTCTGGTAGATCTCTATGAAAGAGGCGCCTTTGTGCTCATGCGCTCGCCTTAATAGCGGTGTCATGTGCTTGGTATCCGTGTCAATCGTTCGGGCGACAAAACGGGCCCCGGAACCCAGGGCAAATAAGCACGGATTCAAAGGCATATCCAGAGACCCGTCAGGTGTCGAAGGAGATCGGGTACCAAGTTGTGAAGTCGGCGAGTACTGCCCTTTAGTCAGGCCATAAATTTCGTTATTAAAAAGTAAAATCTGTAAATCAACATTTCTACGCAGGACATGCAACATATGATTGCCGCCTATACTCAGCCCATCTCCATCCCCGGTTACTAACCAGACATCCAGCTCCGGATTAGCCAGTTTTACACCAGTGGCAACGGCCGGCGCCCTGCCATGAATGGTATGGAAACCATAGGTATTCATGTAATAGGGAAACCTGGAAGAGCAGCCGATTCCAGAAACAAAAACGGTATTTTCTCTGGCTACGCCGAGTTCGGGCATCAGCCTCTGCACGCATTTCAAAATCGCATAGTCACCACAACCTGGGCACCATCTGACTTCCTGATCGGTAGCGAAATCCTTCAGCGTTAATTTTTCCGGCGCATTCATTTAATCTTCTCCCAGCAGGGGATGGATTGCATCCACGATTTCTCTTATTTTGAAAGGCTGCCCAGAGGTCTTATTAAGCTGCCGCATCTCGATCAAAAATTTTGACTTTAATACCTCTACCAGCTGCCCGGTATTCATCTCCACCACCAGGAATTTTTTGTAACCTTTCAATAATTCACCTAGGTTGGCGGGAAAGGGCAGCAAATATCTGATATGAATATGACTTACATCTGAACCACTTGCCCGGCACTGTTTTACTGCCTGATGTATGGCACCATAGGTAGAACCCCAGCCGACCACCACCAATTCTCCCTGAGTACTGCCCAGACTAACTGCCTGCTCAGGTATAAAGCGATCAATGCCATCAATTTTTGCTTTCCGCACAGCCGTCATTTTCTGATGATTATCTGAATCATAAGAAATATCACCTGTTTCAAAATCTTTCTCAATCCCGCCTATGCGATGCTCGAGTCCGGGCGTACCGGGCTTCGCCCAAACCCGTGCCAGGGTATCTTCATCCCTGTTGGCAGGAGAAAACCCTTCAGGATTGGTTTCATGAACAACTTGAAAGTCCTGGTAATCATTCAAATCCGGTATGATCCAGGGTTCGGAAGCGTTCGCCAAGTAACCATCGCTGAGTAACAGTACAGGTGTGCTGAATTTCGTTGCCAGACGAACAGCTTCAATTGCCACATCAAAACAATCACCCGGCGTAGACGAAGCCAGTACGGGTAAAGTCGTATCGGCATGCCGTCCGTATAGGGCCTGATTTAAATCTGATTGCTCGGTTTTAGTGGGCAGGCCCGTGGACGGTCCGCCACGTTGGGTATTAATAACCACCAGGGGTAATTCGGTAGCACAAGCCAGAGAAATCGCTTCCCCTTTTAGCGAAATACCTGGGCCAGAGCTAGAGGTAATGCCCAGAGAGCCTGCAAAGGAAGCACCGATTGCGGCACACACAGCTGCAATTTCATCTTCAGCCTGAAAAGTTACGATATCAAACTCTTTGTGTGCAGATAAGGTGTGCAAAAGCGACGACGCCGGCGTGATCGGGTATGAAGCAAAGGTTAATGGGATATTGGCAAGCTGTCCCCCGGCAATCAATCCGAAGGCTAGCGATTCGGAGCCCGTGGTGTTTCTATACAAACCAGGCAAAACGTCTGCTTTTCGAATCTTATAAACTTCGATTCCTGACGGTAGTTCAGCGGTTTCCGCAAAGCTATGGCCTGCATTCAAGGCAGCAATGTTAGCTTTGGCTATATCTTGCTTCACAGCAAATTTTGCGTTCAGATTGTCAATGGTAATCTGCTTGTCCCGATCAAACAGCCACATGACAAGACCCAGGGTCCACATATTTTTACAGCGTACTGCAAATTTGTGCGAGAGCCCAAAAGGCTCGACTGATGCAATAACCTGTTTGGTAATATCAATGCTTAACAATCGATAGGCATCCAGGCTACCATCTTCAAGCGGATTAGTGGTGTATCCCGCCCTGGCTAGGTTTCTATTTGTAAATGCACCCTTATCAGCAATGATTAAGCCGCCTTCCAGCAAATCCTTTAGGTTGGTTATGAGAGCCGCGGGATTCATTACCACCAGAACATCTAAATCATCGCCTGCGGTAGTTACTTCATCTGCACCAAAATAGATCTGAAAAGCCGATACACCAAAGGTCGCTCCAGCAGGCGCCCTAATTTCAGCAGGGAAATCGGGGAAAGTCGCCAGGTCATTACCATGCAGTGCCGTTGCCTGCGTAAAATTGCTACCTGTTAATTGCATCCCATCACCAGAGTCACCGGCAAATCGAACCACCGCTGACGAAGGACTAGGGGCGGGATCCTCAACCGGAATGCTTTCAACAACTGACATAACGTTCCTCTTCTAAACTTTCTCAGGCACAGACAATATTCTATTGGAACAAAGCCAACTATTGGAAAAAAACGAATTCGGCGCGTCAGAGATCGATTTTGGATTTGGCTTAATTACCAGGGCTCTCCCCGTTTTCTAACTTATACAATTGCAAGTTTTTACCTCCAAGACTTACAATAACCTATGGCCGGTAGCTCGTACTACGAACGGTTGCAGAACTAGCAGATCTCAGATGGATTCTTGTCCCTTTCTTCCTTTTTTTTGCAAAGCTTCAGCTTTTTTTGCAAAGCTTCAGCCTTTTTTCGAAAAGCCTCAGCATTAGGATCCTAACGCGCGAGTATAGCCGAGGAAATAAGGCTTTAACAGTGATTCTATGTAAGAATTTATCTTGCATTTCAAAAAGAGTCGTAACGGCACATGCCTGCCATTTTTCAAGGTCTGTCCCCTGCAGCAACGAATCTATCCTATTCAACCGGAATCACCTGGAATTAGAC
>JAPKEK010000214.1 GCA_028822125.1 Pseudomonadales bacterium
CTCAGCAATCGTTACCAGATCACCTTCCTGACACTCGTTTTCCGGGTCATGAGCCATAATCTTTCTGGATCGGTTTATATATTTTCCGTAAATCGGGTGCTTGATCTTACGGGTGACTAACACCGTCACACTCTTTTCCATTTTATTACTGACTACTCTGCCACTGACACTACGAGCCAATTTTCCTTCATCACTCATTTAAACGATCCTATTGGGATTTCTTATACCCTAAATTATGAACTGGCTTTTTCTTTCGCCGATTCTCTCGCTAAGGTTTTCACACGTGCAATATCTCGAGATACTTGTCCTAACAGATGAGTCTGCGTCAGCAGGCCTGTTGACTTCTGCATTCGTAACGTAAACTGTTCTTTCGTTAATTCAATCAGGTGCTCCTGAAGTTCTTCTTCAGTCTTAGATCGCAACTCTTTTAATTCAACCATTTCTATTCCCCGTACTGCTTACATCACCACACGACGTACAAATGCCGTTGGAAAAGAAAGCTTGGCTGCCGCTAAGCGAAGAGCATCTCGAGCCACTTCTTCGCTGACTCCTTCCATTTCATAAATAATCTTGCCTGGCTTAACCTGTGCAACCCAGTACTCAACATTACCTTTGCCCTTGCCCTGACGGACTTCCAGTGGCTTCTGCGTAATCGGCTTGTCAGGAAAAACCCTGATCCAAATCTGCCCACCCCTTCGAACTCGACGCGTCATCGCTCGTCGACCTGCCTCGATCTGTCGAGCAGTCAGTCGACCCCGGCCAGTGGCTTTAAGGGCAAATTCACCAAAGCTGACTGTACTACCTCGATGAGCCAGGCCCCTGTTGCGGCCTTTCTGCTGTTTTCTAAATTTTGTTCGCTTGGGTTGTAACATAATGATTAACCAAAATTATGAGCATTATTCGTTGTCGACTGAGCAACTTCATCGCGCTCACCAATGACTTCACCTTTAAAAATCCCATAAGTGGTCAGTGCTTCTGCAGTCGCATAATCGATATCGGCTCTCAGGGTATGCAGTGGCACACGACCTTCGCGGTAGCTTTCTGATCTGGCGATCTCAGCGCCCCCTAACCTCCCTGCTACCTGAACCTTGATTCCTTGTGCGCCTAATCGCATTGCATTTTGCATCACTCGCTTCATCGCCCGACGAAACTGAACCCTACGTTCCAACTGCTGACAAACATTCTGAGCAACCAGATAGGCATCAATCTCTGGCTTACGAATCTCTTCTATATTGATGTTCACAGGAACGTCCATCATCACGCCGATTTCTTTCCTGAGCCTTTCTACGTCCTCTCCTTTCTTGCCAATCACAATGCCTGGACGAGCAGTATGAATGGTGATACGTGCAGTCTGTGCAGGGCGGTGGATATCAATACGGCTCACCGATGCCTGGGCCAGTTTTTTATGGATGAATTCACGTACCTTCATGTCAACTAACAAATTCTTGACGTATGTAGGACCTGTCGCATACCACACTGATGTATGGTTCTTAACAATACCGAGTCGCATACCCGTCGGATGTACTTTTTGACCCACTGCCTTCTCCTATCTAAACCGATAACTGCATTGGCTATCTGCTGCTAATCTGGTTTAGTTAATTACTGCTGCTAACCTGGTTTAGCTATCTGCTACCGCTAACGTAATATGACAACTTCGCTTTAACACTCTATCTGCACGACCTTTTGCTCGTGGCTTGATTCTTTTCATGGTGGTAGCCTCATCTACAAATATCTGAGCTACCGATAATTCGTCAACGTCTGCGCCTTCGTTATGTTCGGCATTGGCTACAGCCGATTCCAGTAACTTTTTAACTAGATTCGCGCCTTTCTTCGTGCTGAAGTTAAGAATATTCAATGCCTCACCGACTTGCTGGCCACGAATCTGATCTGCCACCAGCCTTACTTTCTGAGCAGAAATCCGGGCACCTTTCAATCTCGCTGACACTTCCATTTTAACTACCTCTAATGCTTCTAACGACGTTTCGCTTTCTTATCTGCTGTATGACCACGATAAGTTCTGGTCAAAGCGAACTCACCTAGCTTATGGCCGACCATATCTTCCGTCACAAATACCGGTATGTGCTGTCGGCCGTTATGAACCTGAATCGTCAAACCAACGAAATCGGGCGCTATCATGGAGCGTCGGGACCAGGTCTTAATGGGTCGCTTATCATTGGAATCAACGGCTTTCTGGACTTTCTCCATTAGATGAAAATCTATAAAAGGACCCTTATTCAGGCTTCTAGGCACTTGCTATCTCCTATCGACTGGTACGACGACGTCGTATAATCATGTTGTCGGTACGCTTGTTCTTTCTCGTTTTATAACCTTTGGTGGGCACACCCCAGGGCGAAACCGGATGACGACCACCCGAGGTCTTACCCTCACCGCCACCATGTGGATGGTCTACTGGGTTCATGACAACCCCTCTGACCGTAGGCCTGACCCCGCGCCAGCGCTTTGCGCCCGCCTTTCCCAGGGAACGCAAGTTGTGTTCAGAATTACTGACCTCTCCTAAAGTTGCCCGGCACTCTGCCAGGGCGCGGCGCATTTCTCCCGAGCGTAATCTTAACGTGACGTATAATCCTTCTTTGGCCACCAGTTGCGCAGATGTACCCGCACTTCTTGCCAGTTGAGCACCTTTACCCACTTTGAGTTCAATACAGTGAATCACGCTACCCATGGGCAATTTGCGCATGGCCATGGTGTTTCCGACTTTAATCGATGCACTGTCTCCCGACTGAACCTCATCTCCAGCAGAAAGGCCCTTCGGCGCAATGATGTATCTTCTTTCCCCGTCAGCATATTTGAGCAGCGCTATATTGGCAGTCCGGTTCGGGTCATATTCAAGTCTTTCTACCTGGGCTGTAATACCATCTTTATTTCGCTTGAAATCGATAATGCGATATTTCTGTTTATGACCACCACCAATATGGCGAGTTGTAATTCGACCCTGATTGTTTCGACCACCTGTTTTAGGCTTACTTTCTAACAATCCTTTATAGGGCTCTCCCTTATGCAGATCGGGATGCACGACCTTGACTACAAATCGTCTCCCGGGAGATGTCGGTTTAGATTTTACGACTGGCATACTTTTATCTCACGTCTCAATTCTTGGTTAAAACTCACTTTGAAGCTTCAGTAAAATCAATTTCCTGGCCTTCGGATACACGCACGTACGCTTTCTTCCAGCTAGGCTTTTTACTTGTACCGCGCATCGTTCGTTTTACTTTTCCTTTTACATTCATCACCGTGACATTCTCGACGGTGACACCATAAATATCCTCAACGGCTTTCTTAATTTCCGGTCGGGTGGCATCTTTAGCAACCCTGAAAGTAAATTGGTTGGCTGCATCAGCAATTACCGTTGCTTTCTCAGAGATATGTGCGCCCAGCAGAACCCGATACATTCTTTCGGTATTCATCCCAGCATCTCCTCAGCTTGTTTCAAGGCACCAACCGTAAACAGAACCTTCTCATAACCAATCAGATTCACAGGATTAACGCCTTGAACATCAATAACATCCACCTGGTGGAGATTCCTGGAACCCAGATAGAGGTTTTCGTCAACTTCTTCCATTACCACTAAAACGCTCTCTAAATTGAGATCACTCAATCGTGACAGGACTTCTTTTGTCTTGGGTTCGTTGATTGAGAAACCCTCAGTGACTACCAGTCGCTCCTGACGGATTAACTCAGAAAGAATGGACTGCATAGCGCCGCGGTACATCTTCTTATTAACTTTGACATCAAAATCCTGCGTCTTGGCTGCAAATGTAATACCACCACCACGCCATATTGGGCTTCTGATAGTACCGGCTCTGGCTCGACCAGTACCCTTTTGCCGGAAAGGTTTGCGTCCCCCTCCACGCACATCTGAGCGAGTTTTCTGCGCCCGGGTACCCTGCCTTCCGCCTGCCATATAAGACACGACTACCTGATGTATCAAGGCTTCATTGTATTGACGGCCAAAACAAGTCTCTGAGATCTCTACCGCTTTATCCGTTAAGCCAACACCTGGTTCTGAAATATTAACGTTCAAGATTCAGCCTCCGCGTTGCGCTGAGCCTTTACCGCCGGCCTGACGATCACCTCGCCTCCTGCTGGTCCGGGTACAGCACCTTTCACCAGTAGCACATTATTTTCCTGATCAACCCGCACTACCCGAAGAGACTGTGTGGTAACTCTCTCTGCACCCATATGGCCGGCCATCTTCTTACCCTTCCAGACTCTACCTGGCGTCTGACACTGGCCAATAGAACCTGGCGCACGATGTGATAGAGAATTACCATGTGTCGCATCCTGCATACTAAAATTGTGACGCTTAATGACGCCTTGAAATCCCTTTCCCTTGGACTCACCGGTAACATCAACTAATTGTCCTTCAATGAAACTCTCCAGCGTTAACGAGCCACCTACTTCAATATCGGTATCTGCTGGTGTAACAAACTCAACCAGTTTACGACCCGCATCAACATTTGCTTTCTTAAAATGTCCAGCGGCTGGCTTAGTCACTTTCGACAACTTGGTTTCACCATAAGTCACCTGAACTGCACGATAACCGTCTGTATCCATAGTTTTAATCTGAGTAACTCGGTTTGGTCCTGCCTGAATGACCGTCACAGGAACAGATTGACCATCTTCCGTAAAGATTCGCGTCATTCCCTGTTTAATTCCTACAATGCCGATTGTCATTGTCACTCTCCGTTACAACCCGCCTGGCTAGGCTAAATTAATCTGTACTTCAACACCTGCAGCGAGATCCAGCTTGGTAAGCGCATCGACTGTTTTTTCAGTCGGCTCCAGGATATCCAGCATCCGTTTGTGCGTTCTAATTTCATACTGATCCCGCGCATCCTTATCCACATGAGGCGAAATCAGAATAGTAAACTTCTCTTTTCTGGTTGGCAGCGGGATAGGGCCTCTTATCTGTGCGCCGGTGCGCTTTGCAGTATTTACGATCTCCTGCGTAGACACATCTATCAAGCGATGATCGAATGCCTTTAAGCGAATCCTGATTCTCTGATTTTGCATAGCTGCCTCATTTCTCACTGTGCCTTTACCAGGCTTTTCATCTGCTGAATATAAATCTCAAATGCAAAAAACTCCCTCCTCACTAAGAGGAAGGCGCACTTGCGTGCTTTTGCTCGATAGTTCGAGCTTCCCTTGGCTTCAGGTTGAAACCCTGTTTAGTTCACCGCTTTGGTCATCAGAATCGACAACGCTGCGCTGATTTAAATCTGTACACTCAAGGGGACGTAACCAGGATTACTGCAACCCATACGTCTGACGTCCAGTAGCAAGCCAGAATTTTACCGTTGTCCGCTGAATCATTCCCCAATTCGCTGCCCCCTGGAAAAACCTCCGGAGGCCGACCCTGAAACACTAAACTACTTCAGGGAGCCGGATATTAAACCTCTACGCATAAAATTACCATTTAATTTTCTAAAAAATCTTAACTTTCCATCCTGTCGTTGGAT
>JAPKEK010000215.1 GCA_028822125.1 Pseudomonadales bacterium
CACGGCGTATACTCGATCACCGCCCGACCTATAGCGGCTTCTGCCTGTTGCTGATTCGCAGCTGCCACAGCAAACAGGGGTTGCCCGATAAAACTGATGTGCTGATCTACCAACAGCACATCACCTTCATAGACAGGTGATATATCAGGATTGCCAGGAATATCTGAAAATACCAGGATGTCAACGACACCCGGAGAGCTGCGCACAGCGTCGAGATCGAGCTTGATCAGTCGACCAGCAGCGATACTGGATTTACCCGTGCTGACGTATATTGTATTGGCTGGCAGCGGCAGATCATCGATATAGACCGCCTGCCCGGACACGTGCTTGATGGCAGATTCATGCGCTAGCGGCTGACCCGCTGGACTCTGCATCGTTGCCTGGCTCGTTTGCGATTGGTCTGTCGGCGTTCTGGCCATTAACTCATCCTACCGTGACTAAGGGAAGGATTTCCCCGCTTTGTTCTCGCAGAGCCCGGCTGAGCATACTGGCGGCTATGTGTGAACGATAATCAGCCGATGCCCGAACATCCGAAAGCGGATTAATAACCTCCCTGAGTAAAGCCTGGGCACGACTAATACACGCCTGGTTCAACTCTTTACCCACAAGAAAGTCCTCTACCGCCTTGACCCTGACAGGCATTGCAGCTAAACCGCCATAGGCAACTCTAGCTTCACGGACCCGCGAGGACGGCACATCAAGATAAAAAGCACCCATAACAGTCGAAATATCATCCATGGTTCTCTTGCTATTCTTAAAGAATCGACGGAAGCCATTGAATTCATCCCGGCCAATGCTCACTGCCCTTATGTACTCGGCATCATTCAGTACGGTCTGACGATAACCCTTAAAAAATTCACTAACAGCTATACTTCTTTCGACACCCTGTACCGAACGCACGATGACCGATGCATTCATAACCATTAATAGTGGCGACATATCGCCAACAGGTGATGCGGTAGCGAGATTCCCGCCCAGGGTGGCACGGTTACGAATCTGCGGTGAACCAAATCGCTTCAGAAACTGTCCCAAATCCGGCCAAATCGAATTACAGTATTGCTCAATAACCGAGTAACTCGCTGCGGCCCCGATCAACAATGCTTTTTCTGAGGTCGAACAGACGTTCATTTCCTTTACTTCCAGACAGCTTATCAAACAATCCAGGGGGTTGCCCTGTTGCGTCTTTTCCAGCAGCAGATCGGTTCCTCCCGCACATAGCCTAGCCTGAGGCCAGCGCATAAGACTAGCGTCCAATTCCTGCAGATTCCCAGGCGTCATCATGACCGGGGCTTTGCTTGAACCCTCGCCTGCGGCGACGGGCTCTGACAGTTGTGCATCCATTTGGCTGGGGATATCACTTTTTAAACTCAGCAACGGCTGAAACCGACTGCCCGCTTCAGCCTTTTCCAATGCGGCCGCAATGCCTGCCTCGATAATGGGCTTATAACCCGTACACCGGCACAGATTTCCAGAGATCGCTTCAACAACTTCCGCGCGCAGAGAGATCGCTGGCGCCTGAGCCATTGCTCCCTGCTCGCAGATTCTATTTTCTAACCAACCTGCCAATGACATAACAAAACCCGGTGTACAGAAGCCACATTGCGAACCATGCTTATCGATCAGCTGATGCTGAACAGCATGTAACGGCTGGTCCGCAGTTAAGCCTTCTACAGTAATCACCTGCTTTCCGGCTAATTGCAGCATGGGCGTGATGCAACTGTTAACGGCAATAAAATCTGCTTCTCCCATCTTATCGCGGAGCAGCACCGTACAGGCACCACAATCACCGGAAGCACAGCCTTCTTTAGTACCCGTCAACCCGTTCTGTCTTAAATACTGGAGTAGGGTAAGCTGCTCATTGATCACGATATCCATGGTTTCATTATTAATATCAATTTTCAAAATGTTGACCATTTAGTCAGATTCTAATATATTCTACCAAATTATATAAATTTTCCTAGTATTTACAGTAATTTAATACATACTGTGATTTAACTATTTTCTGTCCAAATGGTTAAGTACAGGAACTGAGGCATACCCAGACGTTGACTAATCGTCATAATCGAACAATACAGAAACAACAGATCCTGACTGCTGCAAAACAGGAATATGCCCTGCATGGCTTTTCAGGAACAAGGATGCAGGCCATTGCGGACCGAGCAGGCATGCCAAAAGCCAATATCCATTATCATTTTAAGAGCAAGCAAGGACTCTATCTTGCAGTGCTCGATCAGATAATCGATACCTGGAACCAGCCTTTCGAATGGGTGAGCGCTGATGATGACCCGGCAGAAGCATTGGATAATTTTATCCGAAACAAGGTCCAGCAATCTTACAATGATCCCGCTGCATCGAGGCTCTTTGCCAGCGAGATCATCCAGGGTGCGCCACATTTGCAGGAATACCTTCGCCATCGAATGCGGCCCTGGGTTAAGGCCAGAGTAGCCGTCATCGAGAATTGGATAAAGGCGGGTAAAATGCGGGAAACCGATCCTTATCAGTTAATATTCATGATCTGGGCCAGTACCCAGCATTACGCTGACTTCCAGGCACAGGTACTCGCCATTCTTAATAAAGCCGAATTTGACTCAGACCTACTGCAAGAAACCGCCAGCTTTATCAGCGGTATGATTCTGAGGGGATGTGGTTTGTCGGTTAAAGACAACAAGCCTTGAAAACCTGGGTCAAAAACCCACTGGCTGTCTGGACCGGAAACGAGTTGTCAGCGCCTGATGGGCTACTTATTGAAGACTGCCTTATCAAGGAACTGGTGGTTGGCACACCCAGTTCATATGACCAGGTCTTTGATGCCTCCAACCTGATCATCCTGCCCGGCCTTATCAACTGCCATCATCATTTTTACCAGACCCTGACACGAGCGCTTCCAGAAGCAGCCAACCAGAAGCTATTTCCCTGGCTGCAAAGCCTGTATCCGGTATGGGCAAACCTGACCCATGATGCGATTAAGGCAAGTTCAGAGCTGGCCATCGCTGAGCTTCTGCTATCCGGTTGCACTACTGTATCTGATCATCACTATGTATTCTCGGACCAGTTAAGTGACAGCATTGATATCCAGATACAGGCGGCTAAAAAGCTTGGGATTCGTGCTGTTTTATGTCGTGGTTCCATGAGCCTGGGTGAGTCGTCAGGCGGGCTGCCACCGGATTCTATTATCCAGACTGAAGATCAGATTTTGCAAGACAGCGAGCGGTTGTTAAATCAATACCATGATCAAGCCGAACAGGGTGCCATGGTGCAGATTGCCCTGGCACCCTGTTCTCCCTTCTCAGTCACGCCTTCACTGATGTCCAGCACTGCAGAACTGGCGGCCACTCACGGAGCCAGACTACATACCCATCTGGCAGAAACAGAGGATGAAAACCGCTTCTGTGAGGACACATTTAATATGCGCCCTTTAGATTTCCTGGAAAGCAGAGGCTGGCTGCACGAAAATACCTGGCTGGCCCATGGAATTCATTTCAACGATCAGGAAATCAACCGTCTCGGATCTGCGGGAACCGGCATCTGCCATTGCCCGACATCAAATATGATACTGGGCTCTGGCACCTGCCGCTCATTGGAACTTGAGGCGGCCGGTAGCCCTGTTGGTCTGGGCGTTGACGGATCAGCATCCAATGATGGGTCTAATTTAATGCAGGAAGCAAGGCAGGCACTGCTGCTTGCTCGGCTATACTATGGCGCCGACCGCATGACTGTCGATCACAGCCTCAGGTGGCTGAGCACAGGCGGAGCTCGCTTGCTTGGACGCGTCGACATAGGCCAGATAGCACCCGCGATGCAAGCAGATCTGGCCCTTTTCAGTCTTGATGATCTACGATTCTCGGGCGCAGCAGATCCGCTGGCGGCTTTAATCATGTGTGGTGCGCATACGGCTGAGCATGTGATGGTAGCGGGGGCCTGGAGCGTTCTAAACCAGCAACTCGTCGATACAGACCTATCACAAATCAAAGCAGACCATCAACGTGCTGCAACCAGCTTGCTATCCAAAGCTCAATCCTGAATTGATGGCAGTTGCCGGGCATAACCGAACCAACCATCAACCAGAGCCTCGACAACGTAACTGCCAACCTGGTAGGCCGCCTCAAGTGCCGGCAATCCACGATCCGGGTACTCGGCAGTGGCACTCCAAGCAGCACTTTCTCCCGGCGGAGGCACCGTATAATTACTGACTGTTCTTAGCACCAGAACCCGTTCAGCATCGACCAGCCCTATCCTATCCAGACGATGCAAAGCCGTCAGGGTGCCACTATCCTCCATATTGGTAGTCATGAAATTCATATCAGGCGTTGAATAAACCTGCACCCAGTCATTAGCCCACCGGTTCATCAATTCGCCGTGCCAGTAGGTACTGGAGGACAAGGTCTCTCCCTGAACGATTCGAGCCGGGCCTGCTGCACCAGGATAGTTTTTAAATCGTCTGGAAAAATGCTGTGACGCCGGATATTCAACTAATTTAACATTCTGGCTGAGCCAGTTTGCCCAGGCTACCAGTTGAGCATTGAGCTGGAAGGAGATCGTATCAACTGTCCATCCCAGGGTAACATCATCGCCTGGTTTTGCAGGGCTTCTTGCTCCAAGGGGGATTAATCCATAGGGCCATTCCTGTGGAATTTCACGGGCATCAATTTCATATAACAGGTCGCCATCGATAACATGACGTGCCCACACGGCGGACCCCAGGGCAACATCAGCAGGGTCTCCGCCGGCTATTCCGGCGATCAGCCAATAAGCCTCTGACAAATCAAAACGAGCATCAAAGCCGAGCGCCATAATCGATGCCGTAGCGTTGGAAATACCGGCCCCCGTGCACACACCCAGAATGCCGCGCTTGTTGTACCTCAGGGGGTATTCACCCGCTGGAAATGAAAACTCCTGGTCAAGGGGCGTCCGCTCCACCCAGAACTGGTATTCTCCTGGACTGTCACCCGTTATTTGTCCCGTTTCGTACATACTGACCACCACGACCTTAACGGGAATACGACCAGCCCCTGATACTTCAGGCATCACCTGTGCGTGACCACAGGCAACCCAACACACCAGAAACAGGTATTTAGAACAGCATACTCGCATTGATTAAATTGCCCTCCAGTAAAGCAGCATGGCTCTTGCCAAACGAATAAAATCGGCATACCGCCGGAAAAACTAACCTATCACGACGGCGAGTGGTTTTACGCTCGAGCAGGAACCAATCGATACAATGATATTACTAGTAGTGCCATATCGAATCATAGCCAAGGATACAAATTAAAGACCCGTAGGGACAACCATGAATCTTTTAGTATCCCTGTAGAAAACCAGATATGCTTTAATATTCACTGTAGTGCCGGCCGAGCATACACTTACTGCAACGAGATTCGAAATACCATGGCAGTACGCCGGCAAAGATCTTATCCAGATGAGGCTGTATCAATAGCTTATGGCCAGAGCCCTCTCCATAGAGACTATTGGTAAAAA
>JAPKEK010000216.1 GCA_028822125.1 Pseudomonadales bacterium
AACGTGCGACTGGGATTGGTGGTTCTAGGCTTACTTATCCTGGTTAATAGTCCGCTGCTGGATTTCAGGAAACTAACCGTTGCCAGCCAGATCGAAAGATTCGAGCAATCAAATCGGAACGGCGAAAAACTCGATATACGTTATTTTAAGAATGATCTTGCAAGACCTGGTTATCTCGCAATACAGGCGATTAAGCAAAGCGCAGGCCCCACTGAAGCTATGCTTGTCACCCGGATCAACGCTCTGTACTTTGGACAAGGGATACATAATGCCAATGAAGATCAGCAGAAAACAAACAAGGCAGCTTTGCTCGCTGCCCTGAAGATACCGCAAGGTCATTCTCATCCAGAACTGGTCGATAAATTATTTAACGACCTCTCATCAGAAGGTGATTTGCTGAGCTCAGTGAAAGATCTAGTACTTCTGCCCATTGACCTAAATGAAGATGGGCAACTGGAGTATCTCCTCATCAGGCAATTCAATGAAACTTCTCGACTGGGACTCTATTCGTATGAAGACGACCAATGGATACTGCATCACTTAACAGCAATCCGATATGCCCAGGAAGATCTACGCCATATCCTGGAAGACGCGAGTTCCGGGGACATCGAGATCCAGCGCAACGACTGGCTAAAGCTACGCGTCGGAAAGGTAACCTATGCGATCTTTCCCGAAGTGGAAATCATCCCGTGAGGTTTCTGAATTGCTCCGCCCGTATCTAGTCAGAGATGCAGATCAAGCGGGCCCTTATTTAAACACCTGCAAGGAAAAATTGAGAACAGCAGTACCTTTGATTATGAGCGCTTAAAATGATTATGAGCGCTTAAAAAAGGTTCAGTTAGTGGACAGTCGACTTAAAATTTCCGCTTCAACCCGCCACAAACGATCCTGCCCCAGCATGAAAAACTTTCCGATATACCCCCGCCTGTCACCCTAAAACTGGGCACACCCGACGGATTCGACTATGCGATCAGGAAAGGTAACTGGAAACTAATGATAACCGCCCAACAGGAAACTGCCGCCCTTTACAATTTGCATGAAGACCCCCTGGAACTGTTCAACCTATTGGAAAGCCACCCCGACAGGGTATCGAACCTAAAACAGCGCCATCAACAGCATCTGGCAGATATCGCCAGGGACCCCTTGCGACCCAGATAATCAGCACCTGAGAAGCCAGAAAAATCAAACTCAAACTTCGACAGTCCAGCCATAAGGATCTTCCCGTTCACCTCTCTGGAGTCGGGTTAACATATCATACAGCTTCTGCGTGGTCGGTCCGATTGCTTCACCACCACCATAGAAGCGATGCCACTGCTCGTCTACAAAAACCTTACCCACGGGAGAAATAACGGCAGCCGTGCCGCAGGCCCCGAATTCATCAATGTTTTCGATCTCGTTGCGCAGATCAACGGGACGGCGCTGGACTTCCAGGCCAAGTTGGCCCTCTGCCAGAGTAATAACTGACCGCCTGGTCACACCTGGCAGGATCGACGGTGACTCCGGCACGACAAATTTACCATTTTTCATCACCAGGAATATGTTGGCCGACCCGGCTTCTTCTAAATACCGCCTTTCGCCTGCATCCAGGTATAACGCTTCATTGGCGCCGAGTTGATTCGCTAACTGCGTTGCCATCAGACCACCAGCATAATTTGCACCGGCTTTGAAACGCCCGGTTCCTTTTGGGGCTGCTCGATCAACATCTGTTACTGCTAAACTGATCAGGCTCAGACCACCACTCTTATAATAAGGTCCGACCGGACACACAAAAACCCTGAATTCGTATTCTGTCGCAGGTCGAAGACCCAGGTTCTCACCTATTCCAACAAGAAAGGGTCTTACATAGAGACTGGCCCCTGAACCGCTGGGCGGCACCCATGCCTGGTTAGCCTGGATGCATTCAGTCACGCCCCGCAGAAAGAGCGCCTCAGGGACCTCAGGCATGACTAATCGCTCAGATGTCTGGGCCATACGCTGGCAGTTTAGAACAGGTCGAAACAACAGTGTTTTACCTTCAGGACTGCTTTGTGCTTTTAAGCCTTCAAAGCAGGCCTGCGCATAATGCAGGACCGGTGAGCCTTCGTGAACCTCCATCACTTCTGATTCAACTAGCTCTCCTGGCTGCCAAACACCTTCTCGCCAGCGAGCACGAAAACGATAGTCTGTTTTTATATAGGAAAAGCCAAGGCTACTCCAATCAAGGTCTTTCTTTTCTACCACCATTTCTTGTTTCTCACCTGTAAATTAACCCGTTCCAAAGGAAGCCACATTGCATCAGTAAACTTAAACCACCACCTAAAACAGCCGCTGCGCCGCTGCGCCGCTGCGCCCACAATCCTGTTGGGACCATGCTATAAGACCAACAAATGGATTCCAAGTGCTGAGCTTGGATTGATCATCCTATCCCATCGAGCCGATACTACCTTTAATTGAGCAGATAACAGCAAAGCGCAAGCATCGATCGCCCAACACCCGGGTTGTACTATTGCCAGGCCAATTGGATACAAGGAATTAACTTTCCAAGCCAGCCAGGGAATTAATCCCGTCAAGAGGATAAATCGGTCGACGAACCTGTCTGAAGGTCAGTTCAGAGTAATCAGAGGTACACACGCCTAGACCGGCGCACTCGACCACTTTTTTAACGATGGGCATAAAACCAACCCGGTAATGGATCCGAGATTTTAACATCAGGTAGCGGCGACTACCTGGATCAATCCCAAGGCTTTTAAAGCAACCGGGATCAAAGGGTTCTATATGCCTGGATATAATCACGATATCGACCTTCCCAGTTGTAAAAACCACTGTTTTACCCATGTTCATGGTTAATCCCCGGGCCATCGCCACTGTCGCCGGAAACAATCCATCAGATATCAGTTTTACCCTCCCGGTCAGCTCAAGCGGGGCGCTTTGTTCAGCCAGTGCTGGCATCGGTAGTTTTGCGCCCAGTGAGATAGTCACTTCGGCGCCTATACCTGCACTTTCTAATTGTTCTACCACTTGCGGGTCATAAAAACCAAACACTGCAACATCTTCCAGGCCTTGATTTATAATCTCACGCAGTACTTCTGTGGTATCCATGGTCCCGCCGGATGCTGTATTGTCATAATGATCCAACAACAGTACCGGCCCGTCCTGGTCGGCTAACTCAAGCGCCCGCGCAACCGACACATCAAGTGGTTCAGGCTCATAGATAAAGGCCTGTCGCTGTTCCCAGGCCATCTTCAACAGTTCATCTCGGAACTGATCCGCCAGCGCCTGATCATTGTCCGTTACGACAACAGCGGATAACCCAGCATTGGCAATATCGGCATGCGGAAATCCAGTAAACAAGCTCACCATCAGCGCACCTTGTGTTTCCATTTGCTGCGCTCGCTGCTGCAGCGCTTTATTCGGAAAATCATCCGTTCCCTGACGCATGACGTGGGGCAGCATGGGTATATTGCCCCAGGACATGACCGGCACCACCTCTGCCCGCAGCGCCCGCATCAGCACTCGGCCTGATTTCAATGCAGTCTTATCCATATCGATATGAGGATAAGTCTGATAGCCCGCAATCACCGTGGCATGGGCGACCATACCGGGGTAAAGATTAGCGTGCATATCCAGGGCTACAGCAATCGGGACATCAGGCGCAACTGCACGGATCCTGCTTAATAACTCGCCTTCACCATCTTCAAAGGATCGAGTCACCATAGCCCCATGCAGGTCGAGAAAAATAGCATCCGGTTGCTGCTGCGCTGCTTCCACAATGGCCCGGCAGATAGTTTCAAAGGCTTCATCTTCAACGGGACCCGAGGGTGGGGCAGCAGCAACAATGGGCAAACTGATCGAAGCGCCTGCTTCATCAGCGGCTTGCAGGAATCCACCAACGCAGCTTGCCGTACCCCTATAACTTGTTTCTGCCCTTATACCGGAAAGCGGGAATGCCTCGCCTCCCGAAAACCGCTCAAGATCGGTAACGACGGGTGAAAACGTATTGGTTTCGTGACTCATGGTCGCAATCACTACCTGCATACTGAATCTCCAAATTTCTAGTCATTCAACCATAGCATGAACGTTGGTTTTAAGAATGAATCGCCCTCGATCAAAAGCTCAATATCTCGAACAACCTATGCCGAACCTTGCAAAAAAGCCGATCTAGCTAGTGTCTACTCGACAATCTCATAGAGTTTATTTTTGCTGGTCTTGCCTCGAACCAGTCTGAAATTTCCTTTCGGTCGACCAAATTTTTTCGACAGCAATGCAAGCACTGCAGCATTGGCTTTAAATTTTTCAGCGATTGCGGTGACAGAGATTTTTATCTTCACTCTACCGGTGCCAGCATTTTCGACCCATAATCGATTGCTGGCAACGCCGGCGGTCACTCGAACTTCCACCCGATCACCCGTTTACAGTTGCGTCAATTCTTCAACACTTTTTTTGTTCATCGCTGAGCCCCGCTTAGCGAATAACACCCGAAACGCGTTGCGGGGTAATTCGCAATATTACCCTTGCCTGTTGTTTGAGCCAGGCTTCAAGATCATCGGGTTGCTCAAAACCGCTGCCTGCGATTTTCACCAAAATCCGTCTTGTCGACTCAATCAGATGATCGGTCTCAACGGCCGCTTCGGCTTCAATGCTGACATAGTTAAAAGGCTCAGACGAACTCAGCACACACATATTGACTCTGGCATCGCGTTCAATGGTCAAGCGCTTGAAGGTTGCACCGGGCGTACTAACCACTAATTGATCGCCTTCACGAGCATAGGCAACCACCGATGATACTGGCCTTTTGTCCCTGCGCAGGCTGGTAAGCACCGCCCAGCGATGATCAGAAACAAACTCATCAAACAATTTATTATGGCCAATCATCGATCATCAACTCCTTATATCCCTTGAATGGTTGCAACCCTCTGATACTCTTAGAATCTATTGTCATCTAACAGCATTGTACGCTGATCAATACCTGAATCATTCAGCGTACTTTAATCTCGCTGGTATACCAACAAAAGCCTGGCAGACAGATTATCAAACAACCTTCAGGCTCTATTTCATTGACGCAATCGGATTTTCGATAGATTATGTTCCCTTCAATCAAGCTATGCGGGTACCAGTCTAATGCATCCAAGCCCCAGCTTCTGGCCCGAAGCCTCCCTGCAAAGAACAGATATCAAATTTCAGTTCCGGGGAACCGATCACCTCGGTCATCTGGTTGCACCCTCTGAAGCAGTTGGACCCTGTCCACTGGTTCTGGTTATCCATAACTATCAGGGACTGAAATTCTTTGATGTCGACGTGGCCGAATATCTGGCAAGGCTGGGCTATGTGGGCCTCGCTATAGACATGTATGGTAATAACGTCCCTGCAAACGAGCGATTATGGCCAAAAAAACCCGAGGATATTGAAGGTTTCCAAAAAAAATGCTTCCAGGCCATGGTGGCTCTGGATCATGAT
>JAPKEK010000217.1 GCA_028822125.1 Pseudomonadales bacterium
CAACCGATGCGTCGGAAAGTGACAGCGTCGCATTGAGGTTTGAAGCAGATTGGGGCGAGCATCAGTTTCTATCGGTCACTTCTTATACCGAATGGGACTACGACGTCACAACAGATGTTGACGGCACGGACTTCGATCTGCTGGCTGTTTTTACTGGTGGCGCTCTTTCTGGCGGTATCAATCAGGGTGGCGGTTTCGAGTTGGAATCGCTATCACACGAGTTTCGGCTGGTTTCGCCAGCATCCGACGATTTTGAATATGTTGTTGGTATGTTTTATTCCGACATTCAATACGATCGGGACTTTGCTCGGGGACCTATTTTCTCCGCAGACTGGGTTGCTAAAACGGGCACTGAGTCACTCGCGCTGTATGCACAGGGCACCTGGAGTCTGAGCGACCGGACTGACATCACTGCAGGACTCAGACTTAATAGCGAAGAAATATCCCACGACTTTGACAACGCACTATCGGGTCTGCGTTTTATAGGTGACAACTCAGAAACCGCGACCCCTGGGAAAATCAGCATCCAACACTATGCCAGTGACGATTTGATGTGGTTTGCTTCTTATTCGATTGGCTATAAGGGACAAGGCTATGATATCTCGTCAAGTTTCAGGCAAAGCACATCGGACAACCCAGTGGGTTCTGAGGACTCTGCGTCGATTGAATTTGGTCTCAAGGGAACTTTCCTGGATGGCCGACTCCAGTTGAATCCAACGATCTTTTCTGCAAGTTATGATGACTTTCAAGCACAACAGGCACGTATCGTAGATGGTATCATCGAACTCGGGATCACCAACGTTGGTGAACTTCAGACCTGGGGTGTCGAAGTAGATTTCCAGGCTCTGATCTCAGAGAACTTCAGACTGGTAGGTGGGCTGGCCTACATCGATGCAGAGATCAAGTCTTTCGCCGGAGCAGACTGCTGGAGCGGACAAAGCGCCGCCCAGGGATGTGAGACTAATGCGGTGACCGGCAGAACAGCGCAGGATCTCGCTGGTGAGGAGTTGAACAATTCACCTGATGTCAAAATGACACTTAGCGCTGAGTACTTTCAACCATTAAGCACCATGCCATTTGATGGTTTTTTCAATCTGTCCTACCAGTATCAGAGCGATGTTAATTTTTCACTGCTAGCTGATCCTGGATCTGTACAGGATAGTTATGCTGTGCTGAATATCAGTATGGGCATTGTTGAACGCGAACATAAGCGTTATGAGGTTACCCTGTTTGCCAACAACGTAACGGACGAAAGATTCGTCACAGGTAAAGGCAATGTTGGCGGGCTCTGGGGTGGAACCCCCGTATACATCCATGTCCTACCAAGAGAAGCTCAATCTTACGCCGGTATTAGGGTAGGATTCAATTTCTAGAAAGCGACAGGGAATAGTTATGCGGCGCAGAGATTTTCTTTATCTGACCTCGGGTGTAGTTCTTTCATCAGGGTTTCTTGGTTCCTGTAGTCAGGATCTCGCTCGGCAGGAAATTGCGACAAAGACCAGGCTCGAGAATATCGGCTTGCAGCTTTCAACGGTCACGTCGTTGATGATGAAGGACTTCGAGGGGACTCTGGCCAGGGTAGCTGAGATCGGCTACAGTGAGGTCGAATTTTCTGCCATGGGTTTTCTCGGTCGGCCCGCAGATTATGTGCAGCAACTGCTCACCAAAAAATAGTCTCAGCGCGCCGGTCGGCAGGGTTTCTCCGGCATTACCGAAAGGGTTTATGCAGTTACCCCGTGCTGAAGCCTTTAACATTTTTCGTGAGCGCGGTAAACCTGAATTTCTGCTGGAGAACGTTCGCAACGCTATCGGTGATGCCGAGTACCTCAATCAAGCGTACCTTAATTTGCCGGCGTTGATGGCCGAGCACTTTACCACCTTGGATCAAGTGAAACGAAATATAGAGCTGTTAAACCAAGCCGGAGATCTCTGCGCGGAGCATGGCATCTTGTTCGGGTATCACAATCACAACTGGGAACTTGCGCCGATTGATGGCGTCGTACCCTACGATCTGATGCTGGAACAGACGGATCCAGGAAAGGTTGGATTTCAGTTGGATGCCTATTGGATCGTCAAAGGGGGCGGAAATCTTGATGATTACCTGACGCGCTTTCCCAATCGTTTCCAAAGCTGTCACATGAAGGACATTGACGGCAACGGTAATTTTGCTGATGTGGGTGATGGCGAAATTGATTTCCCTGCATTCACTCGCAAAGCAATCACCCAGGGTGCGAAACACTTCTTCGTCGAACGGGATAACCCGCCAGCACCAGAGCAATCCATTGAACGCTCTTATGCCTATCTGAACCAGATGACATTCTGATCTTGCGCGCCCTTGCTATAGTTTTGACGCTGTTGGTGGTTGATATGGCCTGGGCCGACGAAAAACCTTTTTATCTCTCCCTTGAAACACCGCCGGCACCGGAATTGAGTCCCACTGAAGCCTTGGCGGCCTTTTCTATTGCCCCGGGGTTTAACATTGAACTGGCGGTGGCAGAACCGCTCACTGAAGATCCGGTAGCCATTGCCTGGGATGAGATTGGTCATCTGTATGTGGTAGAGATGCGTGGCTTTATGCCCGATGCCTATGGCACCGGCGATAAAGAACCCGTCGGTACGGTCGTCAGACTCATTGATACGGACAACGATGGCAAATTTGACCTGCGCCAGGTTTTGCTCGATCACCTGGTGCTGCCAAGGGCCATCGCGATTGTTAACGAAGGTCTCCTTATTGGCGAGCCGCCGAATTTATGGCTCTGTCCGAGTCAAAGTGGTTCATCGAAAGATATCGACTGTCAAAAAAAGATTAGGCTTTCAAACTACGGTGATCAACCAGGCAATGTAGAGCATGCTGAAAATGGCCTTCTAATGGCAATCGACAACTGGATTTATAATGCCAAATCAAATCGGCGAATGCGGATTCAGGAAGGAACGCTAGTTGTTGAGCCAACTTTGTTTCGGGGGCAATGGGGAATTACTCAGGATAATCAAGGCCTACTTTACTACAATACCAACTCAAACTTCCTGCTGGGTGATCTTTATGATGCTCAGCCTGTTATCAAAGCGGGTAATTCCGGGGGCTCAGGCCTCAACACTCAAATCAGTAAAAAAGATCAGGTATTTGCAGTCCGAGTCAACCCGGGTGTCAATCGTGCCTATGTCCCGGGCGTGCTGAGAACAGACGGCAGACTAGACAAACCAACGTCCGCCAGTGGCATGACCTACTATAGAGGAGACCAGTTTCCAGAAGCCTACCGCCAGGATGTCTTCGTGGCTGAACCTGCCGGGAATGTCGTGGTCCAACTGCGCCTGATGCGGAAAGACCTCGATCTCAGCACAGATCATATTCTGTACGAAGACGAAAAATGGGGCGAGCGGGAATTCCTGGCCTCAACAGATGAAAGGTTTCGCCCGGTCGATGTCGACGTGGGACCCGATGGTGCGTTGTATGTCGTGGATATGTATCGCGGCATTATTCAGGATCAGATTTTTCTCTCCGATGAGCTGCGTGCACAAGCCCTGTTACGCGGACTGGATGAACCTATTGGCATGGGACGGATCTGGAGGATTACTGCCGCTGAAGGTAAATTAAAGGCGGCTCAACCTCAGTTTTCTTCGAATGGGCGTAAACTGTTAAAGCACCTCGAAAGTAACAATGGTTGGGTTCGAGATACCGCACAGAGATTACTAATTCTCACAAAGGGCCGAGGTATTGACCGCGGTTTACGCAGGCTTGCAGCGGGCGATAACGAGCTCGCCGCTGTACATGCGATCTGGACGCTGGAAGGTCGTGGCACACTCAATCGTCGAACGCTAACAAAAGCGCTGGACAACGATAGCGGTATGATTCAGCTTGCCGCAGTCAGGGCGGGTTATAAACTGCTTTCTGCCGAAGCGCTGCTACGCCTGGCGACACAGTCCGATCATTCATCGATTTCGCATCACGCCACCATGTATCTGGCCGATAGTAATCGTCGCGACGACGTCATCGAACATCTTGTTAACAGTCTCCTGAAAAATGACCCAGGTGGCTTGGAACGAATGGCTATTCAGGCAGCGAGTCTCGGCAATGAGTTGGCACTTATTGACGCAATAACAGCTAAAGGCTGGAACCAAACAAACGAAAAACCTGCTCACTTTATCAAAGATTTAATCAGCCAGTCATTCAGGGCTTCGCCGAAAAATAGCGTTAATCTTCTAGATTACGTGATGAAAGAGGAACAACCTTGGCTGCAGGAAACGATGCTGACAGGCCTGTTCGAAGTGACCCGGGATGAATCCTTCAAACGGGTTGTTCTGGGTGAGGAACATAGCCTATTTGCCTATCCACCGAATGAAATCTGGCCTGCAATCTCGAAGGTGCGAAGCGCTTTTACCTGGAAAGGCGATGACCTTGCTGAAAATGCGACCCCCTTGTCTCCGGCACAACGAAGCCGAAAGAAAATGGGCCAGGACTATTACCTTAGCCGGTGCGCTATCTGCCATGGCGATGACGGTAAAGGAATTGCTTCATTAGCACCGCCGCTGGCTGAGTCCGAATGGGTCACGGGCCCTAGTGAGAGACTGGCCAGGATAGTACTCCAGGGGTTACAAGGCCCCATTACTGTTAAAGGTGAAGCCTGGAATAATGTCATGCCCGGACATGCCGGTTTAGCCGGTTTCGACGACAATAGCGCCAGCGGATTACTCACTTATCTGCATCGAGCCTGGGGCCATTCAGGCAGAGTTATCGAACCGGCGTTTATCCAGCAAGTGCGACAGGAAACAGCTGATCGGTTGAGTTTGTGGACCGCTGAAGAACTAGCCGATATTGAAATCAATACACATTATCGCGAGTATGCGGGTACTTATGGTGGTGGTGGCTTTACGCTGAAATTCACTTATGACGGGCGTGGTCTGGCGGTTCAATCAGTGTTTTTTAATGGGCCTATGCGCGAAGAAAAAGACGATCACTTCTTCTTTGAACCGCGCGATTTCAGAGTTGAGTTTATCCGGGGTAAAGTTGGGATGGTGAAGGCTATTCGTATCGCTATGCAGGGCGGGGTTGAGTTGGCCCGTATCTCAGATTAGATGGTTGTTCGATTCGGTATTGTCGGAACCGGCAATATAGGTAGTCAGCATATTCAATTACTCCTTTCGGGCAAGATCAAAGGTGCGGTACTTGCAGCAACTGCATCAAGGTCAGCGCCCGCTCTGCAAACAGGCGTGCCTCACTTTAAAGACTATCGAGAGATGTTCGACAATGCTGACATCGACGCTGTCCTCATCGCCACGCCAACAATGAACCATGCCGAAATGGCGCAGCAAGCCATTGAACGCGGCCTGCCTATCATGATGGAAAAACCCCTTGCGATGTCAGTGCTTCAGGCAGAAATGCTTCTGGCGCTGGTACCAGACAAGCTTCAGTTTGCCGTCATG
>JAPKEK010000218.1 GCA_028822125.1 Pseudomonadales bacterium
GAATGTACCAGTTAGTCAGGTCCTCTATAAAATCAAACAGCGCTGGAACGACATTATAGAGATGGTATCGGCCCATTTCTTCAGCAATCCTGGTTTTCAGGCTTTGCAGGCGGGACAGTATCCATCGATCCATGATATTGAGACTTTGCAATAGTTCTGTGGGTGGTGTCCAGTCGTCGATGGTCGCGTATGTTTTCAGAAAACGATAGGCGTTGAGCCAGGGTAGTAACGCTCTTCTGGTCATATCCTTGACCCCGGAATCAGAAAATCGCTGCTCCTCAGCTTTTACTAATCCTGAGTTGATGAGATATAAGCGTAATGCGTCGGCACCGTATTGCTCCATAAGGTCGTCAGGTGGGGTGTAATTCTGCAGCCGTTTAGACATCTTTTTGCCATCTTCTGCTTCCACGATCCCATTGACGATGACGTTGTTGAAGGCATTGGTATCAAATAGCGCATTGCCCAGAACAATCAGGGTGTAAAACCAGCCTCGGGTCTGGTCCAGGCCTTCGGCGATAAATTCTGCGGGGAAACCGTTTTCAAAAAGTGCCTTGTTCTCAAAAGGGTAATGTAGATGTGCGTAGGGCATGGAGCCGGATTCAAACCAACAATCCAGCACTTCCTCGATTCGTCGATAAGTTCCCGGTTCACCTTCGATGTTAAAGGTCAGGTGATCGATATTTTCGCGGTGTAAATCAGTTATTTTTTCTCCTGTGCGAGTCTCCAGTTCAGCGATCGAGCCAATACATTGGTATTTGCCTGATTCATCGTTTACCCAAACGGGTAAAGGAGTCCCCCAGTATCGATTTCTGGATACTGCCCAGTCCCTTGAGCCTGCCAACCAGTTTCCCATCCTGCCGTTTTGAATATGCTCTGGGACCCAGTTAATGTTCTGGTTTATTTCAATGAGTTGGTCGCGCATCTGCTCAACGCGGACGTACCAGGAGTCAATCGATCGATAAATGAGCGGGGTGTCTGAGCGAGGACAGAAAGGGTAACTGTGGACAATGACATCCTGTACATACAGACGACCATTTTGCTTCAGATAACGTATGATCTGTTTATCAGCGTCCTTGACATGAAGACCGCTGAAATCGGGAACTTCTTCTGTGAACCGTCCTTCCATATCAATGGGGCAGACCATTGCAGAAATACCTGCTGCATTGAGAATTCTGAAATCGTCTTCGCCGAAGGCCGGTGCCTGATGAACAATTCCCGTGCCACTTTCGATGGATACATAGTCATCTGATACTATCTGGAAGGCGCCCTGATCTCGTTTGGACTCGAAGTAAGGGAAAAGACTTTCATACTGTTTACCCACAAGATCCCCACCTGAAAAGCTCGATACAACCCGGTAGGATTTGCTGGCAGGTAGTGCTTCAAGACGTTTCGTGGCTAGAATAATGTGTTTTTTTGATTCTTCATCGAAGATCTTGGTGTATTCAATATGATCGCCAACACATAAAGCAAGATTGGAGGGCAGCGTCCATGGTGTGGTTGTCCAGGCCGCAATATAGGTGTCTTCTTCTTTCAGTTTGAACAGGACAGTAATGGATGGGTCCTGGGTATCCTGATAATTCGAACCGGCTTCAAAGTTGGATAAAACCGTGCCAAGGGCAGTAGAAAAAGGTACGATTTTTTCACCTCTATAGATCAGATCTTTTTCCCATAGCTGGTTAAATACCCACCAGACGGATTCCATATACCAGGGTTCCATGGTCTTGTAATCGTTGTCGAAGTCGACCCATCTGCCTATTCTTGTAATCGTTTTACGCCATTGGCGGGTATAACGCTGCACGATGTTCCTGCATTCACCGTTATAGGCCCTGATTCCCAATTTCTGAACCGCTTCAGCGGAAGACATTCCTAAGGTTTTATCAATTTCGTGTTCGATGGGTACGCCGTGGCAATCCCAGCCAAATCGACGCTGTACATAGCGACCTTGCATGGTGAAGTATCGGGGGACCACATCTTTTAAGATAGAGCCAACCAGGTGACCGTGGTGGGGCAGCCCTGTTGCAAAAGGGGGGCCATCGTAGAAAATGTAAGGTTTTTGGTCAGATGTCTGGGCAAGACTTTTTTCAAATATCTGGTTTTCGTCCCAGAAATTGAGAACATTGTGCTCCGCGTCAACGAAAGAGAAGTTATCCTTGTCGGGATTGATTTTACTGTTATTACTCATGGGTAAAATCCGGAAATTCAAGACAAAATTTAGCTTAGATAGCGGGTGACTATGAAACCATTATCGTGTTAAGAGTGCATTCTGATCACAGCTTAAAAAGCTGCTTGGCCTGCACAAGTAGTTTTAAAGGCGTTAGGATATCGCGTCACACTGACATGTCAAGGAAGACCTTACTGATGATGGTTCTGGACCCCCGTAACGCTTCCCCTGGAATTGATTTTTTCCAGTACATTAGCGACTAATTGCTCAATATTAAATTGCCAGTACCAGGCTGGCGCCTGGGGATGATCAATTGTGCTGGCTCCGGCTACTTGGAATTTCCAGCCTTCAAGTTCTGAACGTTGTTTGAGCTCTGTTAACCTGGACCAAGCTGGCCCGGAAAATACCGGGTGGGCGCAGGCCACTACGATATTGTTAGCCCCCCTTTGTTTGAGTTCTGTTACGGCAGCCACCACAGATCCAGCTGTATCAATGATATCGTCGACCAGCAGCACGTTGCGGCCGTCAACGTCACCGATCAGAGTGGATTTGTATACTGAATTCGGCTGTGAGTAATCCCTCTCTTTGGATAATGCTGCGAGATCGGCAGACATGATTTCCGCATATGACCTGGCTTTTTCCAGGAAGCCGACATCAGGAGATACAACGACCTCGCCGACAAGCTGCTGTTTAACGAGCCACGGAGCAAACTGCCGGGTCAGGAAAATATTTTCCAGGTGAGTCCGGCCTGGATTGAACATGCCGGCAATGGAATCGTTATGGATTTCCACACTCACTACGCGGTTGGCACCGGCGCTTTGTAGCATTCTTGCAAACAGGCTTGCACTGATTCCTTCCCGGGTCCTGCCTTTGCGCTTATCCTGGCGTGCGCCTGGATAGTAAGGTGTAACGGCCGTTATATACTGAGCATCAGATAGAGCTGCCGCTTCTATCGCATGCAGCAGCATAATAAAGCGATCATAGATGCTGCGTTGGTCCTGGTCACCCACCATACTCTGAAAGATATAGACATCATGGCCTCTGACGTTTGCTTCGATCTCTAGTTTACCCTCGCCGCAAGCAAACCATACTTCGTTGGTAGGCAGTAGCGGCACATTGAGGTATTGGGCCACATTGTCCGCAAATTTCTTCCCAGACGCGCAACTCATTAAAGCGATCGGGGCTCTGGCATTTCTGATACGTTTTATTGGCTTCTGTTTCATGGTGATCCAATGAGCTCCTTTAAGGCATTGACCAGCAGTTCATGCTCAACCGGTAGCAGCCTGGCAGCGAGGCTTACTGGGTTATCTATTTCAAGAACATCTATGCGGGTCTGGCCAATTATCTCACCTTTGTCGTATTCTTCGGTAACATAATGAATAGTAACACCCGTTTCTGTTTCAGCAGCATCGCAGACTGCCTGGTGTACTTTGAGCCCATACATACCCGGTCCACCGTGGCGCGGTAATAGTGAAGGATGCACATTGATCACTGCCTGGGGAAATCGAGCCAGGGTTATCCTGCCGATTTTTTTAAGATAACCGGCTGTAACCACTATTGCTGCGCCAGATTGTTGCAGGGCCTGGCAGATAGCAAGATCTAATAAGTTGGGGTCGGGATGTGTTTTAGCCGACAGGTGTTGAACAGGGATACCTTTTGACCTGGCAAACTCAAGAGCGGGTGCGTGGCTGTTATTGGAAATGACAATACTGATACTGGTGGCCAACTCGCCGCTCTGGCAGGCGCGATAGATATTCTGCAGATGGGATCCCCGGCCAGAGGCTAGAATGGCTAATTTCATTTAGGGCAGGTCCTTTGATCTGGCTGGTGCATCATGATGTCGCCTGCCGAAAAGCTTTTCTGAGAAGGTTTCTCTGAGAAGGTTTTTCTGTACCTTGCCCATGGTATTTCTGGGTAACTGGTCTATAAAATGTACCGCCTTGGGTACTTTGAAATTGGCGATAGAGCCCTTCAGGTGGCTGATGATCATTCGCTCAGATAGATTTCCTGAAGGTTCCATGATAACAATCGCCGTGACCGCTTCACCAAAATCTTGATGCGGTATGCCAATAACTGCGCTTTCTATCACGTCTGGCAGGCTGTCAATCTTGAGCTCGATTTCCTTGGGGTAAACATTGAGTCCGCCGGTGATGATTAAGTCTTTGCTTCGGCCAACAATCGAGATATAACCATCCTCGTCCATGCTAGCCAGGTCACCTGTTTTAAAGAAACCGGCAGCTGTGAATTCTTCGAGTGTTTTTGCTGGTTTGCGCCAATAGCCTTTAAATACGTTGCCACCTCTTACCAGCAGTTGCCCGGTTTTACCGGGAGCCACGGGTTCCCCGTCTTCATCGATAATTTGACATTCGGTACCTGATAAAGCGCGGCCGACTGTGCCCGCTTTAGCATGGCCATGAAGGGGGTTCGAGGTATTCATGCCTGTTTCGGTCATGCCGTATCGCTCTATGATTCTATGGCTGGTTCGTTTGGAAAATAAATCAAATGTCTGGAGTAGCAATGGCGCCGAACCAGAGGTGAATAATCTGATGGAACGACAATGCTGTTCACTAATTTTGGCTTCAAGCAGGCGGGTGTAATAGGTGGGCACAGCCATGAATACACTTGCCTTGGGTAAAAGGTTCAATACCTGACTGACATCAAATTTTTTTAAAAGAATAATTGCGCCGCCACTCAGAAGTGGCAGATGAATTCCCAGAAATAAACCGTGGACATGGAAAACAGGCAGGCAATGCAGGATTGTGTCGCTTTCCTTGAATTCCCAGGCAGCCTGGAGAACCAAGCCGTTTTCGATCAGATTGTGGTGGGTTATCATGGCCCCCTTTGGGGACCCGGTTGTGCCCGAGGTGTAGACGATCACGGCTATATCGTCAGCCGCAGTCTCAGTAATGCTGTGTTTCTCAGACATAACGGCACGGTTATCTGCAGCCGTGCCCAATCCATCGTTATCAAGGGTGAGTAATGGTTTATCCGTCAATTGTCTGTAGATGGCCAGTTTGTCGGGTTCTATAATGCAGATCTGGGGCTCTGCATCTTGCAGAAAATAAGCAATTTCTTCGCTTTGATAAGCTGGGTTGAGTGGCAGGAAGACCAGTCCAGCTCTGAGGCAGCCAAAATAGAGAAATAGATTTTCAGGTGATTTTTCAATCTGTGCTGCAACTCTATCACCTGGCAATAACCCCTTTCCTAAAAACAGATTGGCGTACTGCGCACTGGCGTT
>JAPKEK010000219.1 GCA_028822125.1 Pseudomonadales bacterium
ATCTCAAGGTAACGATCGCCAATACCCAGATGAGCAAATATTTAAAACCGTTCACTTCACGTCGCTTTAAACCGATAGATGCTCTTTAATCAACGCTTCAGTTAAACCACTCATCACATCAGAAGCAACCACAGCGCCTTTACTCATAATGTGAAAATGACTGGCAACTCTGCGCACAAACGGCAATTTCTGTTCAACGACCAGAACTGTCATCCCCAACTCCCTATTCAGCCTGAGGATCACGTCACCAATTTCCTGAACAATATTCGGCTGAATACCTTCAGTAGGCTCATCCAGAATCAAAAATTTCGGATTGATTACCAGTGCCCTTGCAATCGCTAACTGCTGCTGCTGACCGCCGGAAAGATCACCGCCTCTGCGCTGCATCATGGTATTCAAAACCGGAAACAACTCGAAAATATGATTCGGCAGGAATTGCTCAGATCTCGGCAAATGCCCCAGGCCAGTCAGCAGGTTTTCTCTAACCGTTAGTAAAGGAAAAATCATCCGTCCCTGAGGTACATATCCCACCCGCAATGGCGCTCGATGCTCGGCCGGCAATCGAGCAAGATCGCTACCGTCAAAAGACATTATCCCTGAATCGATCCTGAGTAATCCCATTACACAGTTAAGCAACGTCGTTTTCCCCACACCATTTCTGCCAATCAAACTAACACAACTGCCAGCTTCTACCGTCATGCTTACGTTCCAGAGCGTCTGCGATTGACCATAAGACTGATTAACGCTATCTATCACCAGCATCAGCTTGACCCCAAATAAACTTCACGAATGATGGGATCCTCCTGAACCACATCAAAAGCGCCCTCCGCTAGAACACTGCCTTCGTGCAGGACTGTCACCTGACGGGCAATAGAGCGCACAAATTCCATATCGTGTTCAACCACGACAACCGAATGCTCTCCTGCCAGGCTGGTCAACAACTCAGCCGTTGCTTCTGACTCTTGCTGGGTCATCCCGGCAACAGGTTCGTCGACCAGCAATAATAGTGGGTCCTGCATCAGCAACATGCCAATTTCAAGCCATTGCTTCTGGCCATGAGATAGTGAGCCTGCCATTTTACGGGGGAAATCGGTCAAGCCAATGAGATTCAGCACTTCTTCTATCCGATCTTTTTCCTGGCCGGTCAATTGTTTGAACAGACTGACCCAAACCCGTTTATCTGATTTCATGGCCAGCTCAAGGTTTTCCAGTACGCTATGTTGCTCAAACACCGTAGGCTTCTGAAACTTACGTCCGATTCCCAAAGTCGCAATCTGTGGTTCCGACATTTGCAGTAAATCAATGGTCTGACCATAGAAAGCAGAGCCTGAATCAGGACGGGTCTTACCGGTGATCACATCCATCAGCGTTGTCTTGCCAGCGCCATTAGGACCAATAATACACCTTAACTCACCCACTTCGACATAAAGGGTCAGATCGTTGAGTGCCTTAAAGCCATCAAAGCTGAGCGTGACATCTTCCAGATACAGGATGATTCCATTATTGGTAACCAGTTCTTCTCGACTGGGCGGCTTTGAGAGAAACCCAAAACGATTCTGGATCGAGTCAGGCCTGCTATCGACAGCATTGTTTTGTCTGGCTGCACCGTTATCAATCATGCGTACCCCGACCACGTAATTGATGCCAAACACCAACAACACCTTTCGGCAGAAACACCGTTACCACAACAAAAAGTGTACCCAGTACAAATAACCAAACCTCTGGCAATGCGCCGGTTAAAATCGTCTTAACATAATTAACCAGGCCAGCGCCCAGGGCTGCACCATATAAAGTTCCTCGCCCACCTAGCGCCACCCAAACAACAAGTTCAATCGAGTTAAGCGGCTGAAACTCACTGGGGTTAATGATGCCCACCTGAGGCACATACAATGCACCGGCGATCCCAGCAATCACCGCTGAAACGGTAAATATCCACACCTGATAAAATTCAACCCGATAGCCGATAAAGCGGGTACGGGCCTCAGCGTCGCGAACTGCGGTAACGATCCGTCCTAACTTTGAGGTGACTATATAGCGGCATAATAAATAGCCGCCTACCAAGGCCACGGCCGAACTGACAAATAACGCTATCCGGGTGATATCGGTCTGCAGGCTTGAACCCAGAATATCCTTGAAATCTGTTAAACCATTATTACCGCCAAATCCCATCTCATTGCGGAAGAAAGCCAGCATTAATGCATAGGTCAGGGCCTGGGTCATTATAGAAAGGTAAACGCCCGATACCCGGGAGCGAAATGCCAGCCAACCAAACACAAAAGCCAATAATCCAGGTACTAACATAACCATTAACATCGCGAACCAAAACTGATCGAAGCCCAGCCAATACCAGGGCAAACTATCCCAATCCAAAAACACCATGAAGTCAGGCAGTTCAGGATGACCGTAAACACCTCTTGAGCCAACCTGTCGCATCAAATACATGCCCATGGCGTAACCGCCAAGTGCAAAAAATGCGCCGTGACCCAGACTTAAAATACCACAATAACCCCAGACTAAATCCAGTGCGATTGCCAGTAGCGCATAACAAAGATACTTGCCGAGCAAAGTCACCATATAAGTTGACAGATGGAACACAGAATCTTCTGGAATTAACAAATTAGCAATGGGTACGACGACAATTGCTGCCAATAGAACCGCTAAAAACGCCCAGCCACCCTTTTCATGATCTAACAATCGTGATATCAGCACTAGTCTTCTACCGCTCGACCTTTCTGTGGGAACAGGCCACGAGGTCGTTTTTGAATGAACAGGATAATGAATACCAGTACCAGAATTTTTGCCATCACTGCACCTGCTACAGGCTCAATAAACTTGTTGACAATACCTAGAGACAACCCAGCAACCAGCGTTCCCCAAAGGTTTCCCACACCCCCGAAAACAACCACCATAAAAGAATCAACAATGTAACCCTGGCCGAGATTTGGCCCGACATTAGTCAGTTGCGAAAGTGCCACACCGGCGACGCCAGCAATGCCAGCGCCAAGCCCGAAAGTCATAATATCAACTCGCGTACTGCGGATTCCCATGGCTTTGGCCATGGATCGATTCTGAGTTACCGCACGAACCTCTAGACCCAGTCGAGTACGTTGTAAAATGAGCAGCAGTGCTGCAAATACCAGCAATGCAAAAAAGAAAATATAAAACCGGTTGTAGGTAATCGAAAGGCCCTGTGCGATTTCCAGAGAACCACTCATCCATTGAGGAGTCAGTACTGTTCTATTCAAGGGAGAAAAGAGGGAACGTACCGCCTGTTGCAGAATCAAACTGACGCCAAAAGTTGCCAGCAATGTTTCTAGTGGGCGACCATAGAGAAACTGGATAACACTGCGCTCAATCACAATACCTACCAGACCTGAAACACAGAATGCCGCCGGCACCGCAATCAGTAAGGAATATTCAATCGCCCCGGGGAACAGTATCTGAACGACATAGGTCGTATAAGCGCCAATCATAATCAGTTCACCATGTGCCATGTTTATCACGCCCATCACACCAAACGTAATCGACAGACCAATGGCGGCCAACACCAGAATAGAACCCAGACTAAGGCCAAAAAAGAATGTTTCGACCATTTGATACCGTTTAGATAGTGCTTCAAGATTAACCAGCGCCTCACTCGCGGCACTTCGAACATCCACACTTGCGGACTGATCGTTGACTATATTGGTCAGTTTCACTCGTACGGTTGGATGCAGATTATCTGAACTGGCTTTAATAGCTGCTAAACGGATCAGGTTATCATCCACATCCAGATCGAATACCACCAGGGCAATATCTATCGCCTCGCGTACTGCAATCTGCTGCTCCACCAGGCGTCTGTTAATCAGCAGTGGCCTCAATGCCTTGTCTCCAGAACTCGCAATTGCCTCAACCGCTTCTAGCCGAAGGCTTGAGTCTGCATGACTTAGCTGCCGTCCTGCTATGAGTCCCCTTAACTGCCTGCGCAGGCCATTGTTGACACTGATTTTCTTTGCGCCACGCCGACCCACCTCTCCCAGGCTTTCACCACTGATAGCATCGATGAGCCGATATCCCTTCTTGTCAAGCGAAGACGCGATAACAACCACGTTACTACGCCGCTGGGTAAATAAGTTTCCTGAAAGCAAGGCATTGAGTACAACATCAGCTCGAGGGTGGGACGTCGCTGCAATCTGACTTGCAGCAACATATTTATCTGCGAAAGAGCGCGTTTTCAACCCGTTGACCGCAGTGGTAAAAGCATCATCAGCAGAAACAGACAGCGTCAATAAACAAGCCAGCGAGAGAACCACAGGCAAAATCCCAATCGAAACAAAGCTGAAATTTCTCACTATTTCCCCAACAACAGATTTTTCGAAAACACCTATAACAATAAACGGCGAGCGCAGGGCGCTCGCCGATAATATCACTTATAGCCAGGCGTTGTTGATTAAACCTTACCACCCAGAATCGGGTGAATACCGTGCTGCCTCTATACTGATCGAGCAGCCATCCTTCAACAACGCCCCACTATCCTTCAGGCCAATTAACTATTCATAGTTCTGACCAGAACACTGACCGGTCTTAACATTGTAGTTACCACAGGCCAACGGTGCTTGCCAATCTGCGGTAATATCCTTTGATCCCGGCAGGAAATCAGACCAGGCATCACCAGGAACTGAACCGGATGATTGCCATACAATATCAAACTGACCGTCACTTTGAATTTCACCAATCAGTACCGGCTTGGTAATATGATGGTTTGGCATCATGGTCGCAATACCGCCGGATAGATTTGGTACAGCCACACCGATAATCGCATCCTGAACCGCATTTGAATCAGTCGTACCGGCTTTAGTGACGGCTTCTACCCACATCTTAAAACCGATGTAATGTGCTTCCATTGGATCATTACTAACACGATCATCATCGTCAATGAAATCTAACCAGCCATCTATAAATTCATCGTTAACTTCTGCATCAACACTCATAAAATAGTTCCATGCCGCCAGATGACCAACCAATGGTGCCGTATCGAACCCAGACAGCTCCTCTTCACCCACGGAGAAGGCAATGACCGGAATGTCTTCTGCAGAAATACCCTGGTTTCCCAGTTCCTTATAAAAAGGCACATTGGCATCACCATTGACGGTTGAAACAACCGCTGTTTTCTTGCCAGCAGAACCGAATTTCTTGATATCAGACACGATCGATTGCCAGTCTGAGTGACCAAACGGCGTATAGCTGATCATGATATCTTCGTTCTTTACACCTTTCGCCTTGAGATAAGCTTCCAGGATTTTATTAGTGGTCCTCGGGTAAACATAATCAGTACCTGCAAGTACCCATCGCTGAGCGCCGATATCGTTCATCAGATAATCAACTGCTGGGATAGCCTGCTGGTTAGGTGCAGCGCCAG